>CAYNXW010000039.1:0-13585 GCA_964401265.1 uncultured Pirellulales bacterium
GCTACGGCGATGAACCTTCGAGCCACTGGGTGGAAATTGTGCCTCGAAAACACTACCCCTCCGACGCCAGAATAAAAGTCGGTGCCACCCCCAAAGCCCTCTATCCCGGCCAGTTAATCGAAATCCCCCAAGTCCCTGAAACCTGCAAATACATCACCTCCAATTATTCTGCCTATGCCGGATTCCCGGCGCCGCTGACCAACGGAGGCCTCAACGAGCACCATGTTGCCGCCCGTGACATCTGGTCACCTTCACGCAGCGAACTACAACAGATGACCCCCAAACCCCAGCGAGGCCTCAACTACAGCGACCTGTCCCGCATCGTCATGGAACGCGCTCATACCGCTCGCGAAGCCGTGCAAATCGTCGGCAGCCTGATCGACCGCTACGGCTTCTGCACCTACGGCGGCAACTCACACATGTTCGCCGACTCCAACGAAGGATGGGTCCTCATCAACTTCGCCGGAGGGCAAGGCCTCTGGATCGCTCAACGACTCGGCCCCGATACCTTCCGCGTTTCCCATCCAGGCTATATCCTGGAAATCCCCTTGGACTTCCAAAAGAACCCCAACTACATGGGCTCAAAAAATTTCATCTCTTTCGCCGTACAACAGGGATGGTATGACCCCCAATCAGGCAAACCATTCAACGTCAATCAAATCTATGGCGATGCCCAGGGCCGTGCCGAAGCCGTCGTCCGGTTAGAAGCCAAAGTGGCGCAACTCGCCCCCCACGTCCGCGTCAAAGACCTCATGGCCATCCTCCGCACCACCGCCCTGGACAGCTCAGGCTACGGCCAGATCGCTCACCTCAGAACCGACAGACGCAAGCAGCTGGGCATTCTGTGGGTCGCCCCCGCCAGTCCGCTGACGGCCCCATTCATCCCCTTACGCCTCGGCATGACCGATGTACCACCAGAATACAAAAGACACCGCTACCTCACCGAAGACGAGGCGGCTGCCTTCATGGATCCCAACTACCGTGGTCTCGAATCCACACGCTATGCCTTTCGTGCCTGCAAACGCCTCTTCTATCTGGTCCACGAACACCGCGACAAGTTTCAAAACCAAGTAGTCGACGCCCTGACCGCCTTCGAGAATAAACTGATCTCCCAGCAAGAGCTCGTGGAACGCACCGCCCGGACGCTATACCAAGCGGGCCAGGACGATCTGGCCCGACATTACCTGACCTATTATGGCAAAACCGAGGCCCTGAAAGCCCTGAGGCTGGTTGAGGCCTTGTCCCAGAGCATCGAGCTTCAGACCAAGGTCCTCTTTGACATTCGCCAACCGGACACAACAGAAGGTCACCAATAGTCCTGGAAGGAAATAACATGAAACCCAGTCAGCTCAAAGTCCTCCCAATGACCCTCTCAGCCTTACTGACTGCAACGGTCGCCAACGCGGCATCGTTAAACCTGACTTGTCGCACATTCGACCAACAAAATGCTCCGGTGGTCCAGCTAAAGGAGCTTGCACCCTGCGAAACAGCCATTGTCGTGATCGATATGTATGACGCCCACTGGTGTAAGACCCATACAAAGCGGCTAAGCGAATTGGCCCACAAGATGAATCCCGTGCTCGATGCGGCACGGCAGTTGGGCCTCCAGGTGGTGTTTTCGCCTTCCGACGTGGCCGACTTCTACAAAAACGACGCCCGTCGCCAGGCGGTGCTCAAGATGACACACCACGCCAAGCCGCCAGCAAAGCCGTTTGATCCACCCTTGCCCCCCTGGGCGCGCACGGGTGGATGCGAATGTGGGCCCCAGCGGCCTTGCCAATCGCAAAAGGTCTGGACACGCCAGAACGTCGCCTTGACCATCAAAGATGGCGACCTGATTGTCAACGGCAACGACAACCACGAGCTCTACAATGTCTGCCGAGCGAAGGGCATAAAGACACTGTTGTATATGGGGACCGCAGCTAACAAGTCCGTCAGTTGGACGAGGCCGGTCTCGATGCGACAGATGAGCCGTCTGGGCTTTGACTGCATTCTGGTACGCGACATGACCCTGGCTCTGACCGGCCAGGGCTACGATCCCGACAGAAAGAAGACCTTGGGATGGTTTGGCCCGTTGTACGCCGACGAGGTCGTGTTTAATCACCTCGATCGCTATTTCGCCGCAAGTGCTTTGAGCGTTGACCTGCTACAGTCGGCCGGAAAGGTTAAGCCCGTCTTCACCCCAGAGCAGGTACAGGCCTACAAGCCCAAAGGCCCCACCAAGTGCTTTAGGCAACTCTGTTACGACTACAACTGGTGCGGCATGAGCATGGACGACCTGCCCAAAAAGTTCAGCAAGGCCGACCCGGTAGAGATGGCCGAATTCAGCAAACGCTGCAATCTGGATGCCGCGCTGCTCCTGGCCATCCCGCACCACGGCTACTGCACCTATGAAACACGCGTAGGAAAGAAGTTCCCCGCCATGAAAGGCGACTGGTACGGCCGAGTCATTGAAGAGCACCACAAACGCGGCATCTCCGCCCTCGGCTACATCACCCTGAATTGGAACTGGAAGTACATGCGCGAACACTATCAGCAGGAATATGTCCACCGTGAGCCCATGTCCAGTGGCGAGTTCAAGAGAGGCGCCCCATATGAAAATACCATGATGTGTTTCAATGCACCCGGATATATTGACCTCGTCGAAGCCTATACCCGCGAAGTGATGACCAATTATCCCGTGGACGGCATGCGCTACGATGTGCTCTGGACAAAAAAGAAGTGCCTCTGCGACGGCTGCAAGGCCCTCTATCGCGAGATGTATGGCGAGGAACTCACCACGTGGGAGGGAATCGACGAACGACGCTGGAAGGAATTTGACCTCGAAACCCTACGCCGGCCCGTGTTGCGACTGCAACGCGTCGTTAAGAGCATCAAACCGTCCGTCGAGTTCTGGCAGAATCAAATCAATCTCAATATGGAGAGCGACGTCAACGTCGGACGCATCGAGGATATTGCCTACATCGAGTTTGGCGCCCCAGGCCACTTGCTCATCCTCAACGGCGTCCTCGACAAGCAAGGCATCATCATCGGCCAGACGCTCAAAAGCCCCATTCGCCGACTCATTATGGCCCTCGGGGCACGCTGCTACCAGTACGCGTCCAAGAACGAAATGGACCAGCTCACTGCGGTGCCCCGGCCCGAAAAAAGCGATTGGTTCTACAACGACCTCGCCCCCTTCTTCGCTATGGTGCGGGACGTCCAGCCTTATCTCGACGGCGCCATCCCCGTCACCCATGCCGCCGGAGTGTACAGCGAGGCTACACGCTATCGTTACAAAGGTTTTGGGCGAAAACATTACAGAAATTTGTGCGAGCGATTGACCCTCAAGTGTATTGACGAGTCCCTTCCTTTGAAGTGGGTAAATGTCCTGGATCTGGAGCAAAAGGACCTTAACGCCTACAGCGTCCTGGTCCTACCGGAAACCTCCGGCTTAACGCCCACCCAGTTGGACCGCCTGCGTCACTACGTCCACGACGGCGGACAGCTGCTCCTCGCCGGAGACACCTTACGCCACGACCAGGACGGCAGGCAACGCCAGGATTTCGCACTGGCCCAGGAAATGGGGCTGACCTGGAAAAAGGTCGATTCCCCCGCCAAGGCCGGCTGGTCATGGCGCAACACCCAGTTTGACGAAGAAAAAGCCTCACTGACCGTCAAAGAGCCAGGTCAGCACCTCATAAGTCTATGGCATCGAGATCCGGGCGCGCCCGTAGACAGGATATACCTGACCCAGTCGCCAGAGTTCTTGGCCAATGACGAGACCGTCCAGGCCGCTCTAGCCGCCGACCTAGGCCTCTGCTGGGAGGCCGAGGACGCACTGCAAAACATAGCACGCGGCGGCGGCCGCTGGAACGAGCACGCCCAACTCGACGGCTACTCAGGCAACGGCTACGTCGTCTGCGACGGCGGCAGTATCATCGACGACCCAAATCTGGTAGCGGAAAAGGCCGCCGAGATCCGCTACCAGGTGACGCTACCGGCCCCAGGAAAATGGTACATATGGATTCGTCAGCAGTCCCCGGACAACCTGTTGTCCGCATCCACGACACAAGGAATTGGACACGATTCGGTCCACGTGGGCCTCGACGGCAAGGCCGTGGCCTCCATCAATTTCGATACCGAAGGCTGGCAGGAACATCCCGAAGACCTCCTCCGCACAAAGTGGCAGGTCCTGGATCGTTGGGACGCCGGCGACGTGCCCGTGACCATGTCGCTCGGAGATGTCACCCTAACTCAGGCAACCACCGGACGCACCCTCCTCGCCTTGACCGGCCAAGCTGGCACACTGCCCTTGTTGCACGTCAACAACCTGGGCAAGGGCCGCCTGGCCTACCTGGCTACTGCCGATTGTCCCGCCTTGACCCTTCAAGTCGTGCGTTGGCTGGCTCAGGGCATGCCCGCCCTCACAGAACCCGCCGACAAGCAGGTCGTCGTGACACGCCAGGAAACACAGGATCGTTGGGTGTTGCATTTGTTAAGCCAGGGCGATTACAGCGTCCAGCTCACGGGCAAATTCATCTCCGCCAGACGCGTTGTTGAACAGTACCCCGCAACGGGCTGGTCCTACCAAACCCGCAAAAACCCCAAAGGCTTGGAGATCAAAGTCTCTGGCGGCGGTGACGACCGATTGTTGATACTGCGCTAACGCGCATACAACAACCTCCTCCCCAAGATAGTACTTGAATCTGCCCCCCACGGAGCCCACAATGAACAAATTCAGATTTAGCCCGCGTCTATCATGAGTGTGTGACAACATGACCGCAACTGCTTGGCTGCAAAACGGTTACAATGAATAACGAATAACGAAAAATGCAGACTAGCCAAACAAGGAGAGCGTATTATGTCTAGACAGATCGGTACAATTCTGCTTTGTACGGTACTTTTTGCCGTGTCCATTGCTGCTGCGCCAACGCGGCAGTTCTACGTCGCCCCCGACGGCGATGACGGCAACCCCGGCACGAAAAGCAAGCCCCTCCAGTCCTTCGCCGGCGCACGCGACGCGGTCCGCCGGGAGATTGCCGACGGCATGACGGCTGACGTCGTTGTCCAGTTCGCTCCGGGCAACTACTTCACCAAGGCGACAACGACCTTTGACGAACGCGACAGCGGCCGTGACGGCCATGTCGTCATTTACCGCGGGGCGCCCAATTGCCAGACCAAAATCTACGGTGGCTTACCCGTGACCGCCTGGGAGAAAGACAAAGACGGCTGGTACAAGGCGAAGGTGACGCCGAAGCGAGTCTTCTACACGCTCTACGAGAACGAAAGGGCCGCCAACGGTGGCTCGCAGGGTTTTACGAACCTGCAGGAAGGTAACTGGCGCCTGGAAGGCGAAACGGTCTTCTACCGTCCGCGTAATCTACCGATTGACGAGCAAGTGATCGTTGCTGCCACGACCAAGCGGGTGCTGGAGTTCTATGGCAGCGCAATGGACAAGCCGGTGGAGAACATCCGTCTCGAGGGGCTTTACTTTATCGGTAGCGATTTCGCGCCCCGTTGGAAGCGGGGGCATACCTACGCGGAGAACTATACCGGCGAATACGAAGGCGAACAGTTGAAGAATCACCGCATGGGTGACGGCGAGGGCCATCCCGATATGCGTCATGGCCTGATCTTCCTGGAGAATGCCCGCAACGTCGCGTTGAGGTTCTGCAAGATCTATGGCGCCGGATTCCCGTCGATCTATTTGAATTATTTTGCTCAGAACAATGAGGTGTACGGCTGTTGGATCGAAAACGCCGGCACGATGGGTATCGTATGCAGCGGCTATGCGCATGGCCGGGGGCCGTTCAAGAGCGCGGCGGATTCCTACGTCAACAAACGCAACCGGTTTGCCAACAATTTTATCTATGACTGTGGCCGGTTCGCCTATGACGGCGCCGGCATCTTCCTGGCCTATTCCGGCGACAATCTCATCGAACACAACGTGATCAGCCAGTGTGCCCGTTACGCCATCTCACTCAAAGGCGGCTGGTTCAATCGCGCCAGCGCCAAAGAAGTCGCCAGCCATCATAACAACATATTGCCTACGGCGTTCGGCAAGCCGGTCGATCTGGACCCATTTGTCGCCTTGTCCAAAGAGTATATCTACGATCTGAACCATACGCGTAACAACCGGATTCGCTACAACGATGTGTCCTGCTCGCCCACCTGGGGGCATGATGCGGGGATAATTGAATCGTGGGGGCCGGGCAAGGGCAATGTCATTGAAAACAACGCCTGCCACGACTGGAACCAATGCTTTCCCGACTGGGACGCTTGGGGGCACATCATTTTCAATGACGACGCTTCTGGGTATACCATTGTGCGTGATAACATTCTGTACTGGTGTAGCGGCGGCAAAGCGTCCGGTGCTTTGATGGCCAAGAGTATCAACGAGAAGGTGGAAAACAATATCGTGGCCGATTGCGATTTGGGGGGCGGATATCTCTATATTGGCAAGTATAACCTGCCGGCTTACGGCCAGAAGATCCGGCACAATCTCTTTGCCAGTAAAGTCGACTGGATTTATAGCGGCTGCAATGACGGCGTTGTAAAAGACCCCGACGCGATCAAGCAGTGTGACTACAACTTGTTCTTTCCGGAATCGCCTGGCCTGGACCGCGCACACGCGTTTGGCTGGGACAAGAACTCCATCGTGGCGGATCCGCTCTTTGAACGGAAGCACCCGGCCTGTAACGCCACCTATACCGACTACCGGGTCAAACCGGGATCGCCCGCGACGAATATCGGTTTCCGCCAAATTGCCATGGACGATATCGGTCTACTGGAAGACTTTCCCTTTGACCGCGACCTGATGTTCCTTAAGGACGCCTCGGAACCGTGGCAGGGGGAGTATCACGACCGCATCTACCAGGGCAGGACCAATGGCGGCGACTGGAGCCCGGGCCGTGCACGCTCGCAAAACGCCTATATTTACCATATGGTCGATGGCTCCTGGACACGCTATTCCAATATGAACTTCGGCCAGGGCCAACTCAAACGCCTAAAGGTTCGTGCGACTTACAACGATTCAAAAGCGGACAAGGACGCCGTGGCCATCGAAGTGCGCTTAGACGCACCGGACGGCGTACTGATCGGCCAGGTGACAAACGGTGCCGACGGCTGCGACATCCAGCGCGTCGAGGGTGTGCACCGGCTCTTCCTGGTCTTCAGGCAAAACCGAATCAAGACACTGGATTGGTTCCAGTTTGAATAGACTGCTAACCCGGACGAAGTTGACTTGTCCGACTGATAGTGCGCAGTGCTGGCGGAAGAGCTTGTATCCCGCCTAAGGTTACGTAAATGGATTCTGGATAGAGGCTAATTTCAGGAAAGGATGCTGATGAAGACGGAAAAACTGTTAATGTGCGTTGTTCTTTTGGGTGTTTCTGTTGCTTCCGGTGCGGTGCGGCAGTTCTATGTCGCCCCCGACGGCGATGACGGCAACCCCGGTACGAAAAGCAAGCCCCTCCAGTCCTTCGCCGGCGCACGCGACGCGGTCCGCCGGGAGATTGCCGACGGCATGACGGCTGACGTCGTTGTCCAATTCGCTCCGGGCAACTACTTTACCAAGGCGACAACGACCTTTGACGAGCGCGACAACGGCCGTGACGGCCATGTCGTCATCTATCGCGGGGCGCCCAATTGCCAGACTACTGTCTACGGCGGCCTACCGGTGACCGGCTGGGAAAAATGGCAAGGCCAAATCTACCGCGCCAAGCTGCCCCAGGACAAACGTTTCTACCGCCTTTTCGAGAACGGCCGCAGCGCGGTGATGGCCAGGCACCCGAATAAGGGCAGTGGTTACGGTGGTGGCGCTGCACGCGTCAACAATACTAAGATACGCGTTCCCGCTGAGTGGGCCGACTACGATTTCAGCGCCGCCCAAGTGTTCGGCTGGATCGGCCCTGACTGGTTTGCTGAAATGCGCGACGTCACCGGCATAGACCGCGAAAAGTGCCTCCTGACCATCTCCCCCGGAAGTGCAGGCCAGCCGTTCAACAGACGCCTGTACGTGCAAGGAGTCCGTCAGTTGCTCGACGAGCCGGGCGAATGGTGCCTTAGTCGCAGCGAAGGATACGTCTATTACTGGCCGCGAGTCCTGCCTATAGACCAGCAACTGATCGTCGCCCCGACAACAGAGTGCGTCTTAGATCTGCGTGGCAGCGCCATGGACAAGCCCATTGAGAACCTACGCCTTGAGGGCCTCACCTTTATCGGTTCCGATTTCTGTGCGGAGTGGCGACTCTTCCGTGAATCCGAAGGCGACGGCTCCATGCCCGAGCCCCTGCGAGTAGGCCTCATCCGCGCCGAAAACGCCCGAAAGGTCGAGGTACGCTTCTGTCGCATCCGAGGCGCCGGCCACAGCGGCGTCTATTTCAACGGCTGGGCGCAACACTGCAAGGTCTACGGCTGCTGGATCGAAGATGCCGGATTCGCCGGCGTCTACATGAATGGCTGGGGGCCGGGCGGCGGGCCCTTCACCAACGCCGCGGAGTCGTACGTCAATCGAGGCCACAAGGTCTCTAACAACTACATCTTCGATTGCGGACAGTTCGTCGGCCACGGCTGCGGTATCCAGTTCTACCAGAGCGGACACAACGTGATCTCGCACAACCGCGTTGTCAGAATGCCCCGCTACGGCATCTCCTACAAAGGCTCTCGCTACGGCATCCTTCCCAAGGAGCTCTACGGTGTCCCTGTCACCTACGAGAATCACCTCCAGTTCGTCCATACACGCAACAATATCATCAGCTACAACGACGTCTCCAACGTCTGCTACGACAGCCACGATTACGGCGCCATTGAAGCGTGGGGCGTCGGACGCGATAACTTATGGCTGGGCAATGCGGTCCATGACGTGGACAAGGCCGTCAAGTGGGATGGCTGGGCCAATGGGCTCTTTGCCGACGACGCCACCAGCTACCACACGTTCCGTAAGAATATCATCTACGAGTGCAAAGGCGGCAAAGGGACGGGCGGCATTATGCTCAAAGCCGTCTCACAGGTCTTCGAGAACAACATCATTGCTGATTGCAGCATGGGGCGCGCCGCCAGCCTGACCCCATACATCGAGCCCGCCCGCGACATCGTCTTCCGCCGTAATATCATCTTTGGCGAGTATCCCAAGCTTTACGACATAAGGCCCAAGACGCCCGCGGCAATGAGTAAGGTGGATTACAACCTGGCCTATCCCTACCACCCCGATCTGCAGGCCTACCGCGAATATGGCTGGGATGTCCACTCGATCAGCTGTGATCCCCTATTTGACATGAAGCACCCGGACTACGACCGGCACTACAGCGACTATCGACTCAAACCAGACTCGCCGGCCTTGGACCTGGGCTTTGAGCAGATCGACACCGACCTGATTGGCCTGAAAAAGGATTTCCCCTTCGATCGCTCCCTTATCGGACGTAAACAGGCCGACGAGCGGATCCAGGCTGAGGCCTACGACCGACTGCGCGGCTTACGCAGCCAGGGCGCAACGTGCGTCTATCACACAACACCTGACGCCTGGACCAAGTACGAAAATCTCGACTTCGGCCAGGGCCAACTCAAGCGTCTCAAAGTCTGTGCGACCTACAACGATTCAGCCGCGGACAACGACGCCGTGGCCATCGAACTACGCTTAGACACGCCGGACGGCATACTGATCGGCCAAGTAACAAACGGCGCCGACGGCTGCGACATCAAACGCGTCGAGGGCATCAACCGGCTCTTCCTGGTCTTCAAGCAAAACCGAATCAAGACACTGGATTGGTTCCAGTTTGAATAGACTGCTACACCTGACAACCCTGAGTGGCCCGGCTGATAGTGCTCCACCCTGGTCAATGAGCTTATGGCCTACCAAACTCAGCAAACCTGTTATGAACAAAGACTTATTCAAGGAAAGGGTGCTGAAGAAGACGGTAAAACTGTTAACGTGCGTCGTTCTTTTGGGTGTGTCTGTTGCTTCTGGCGCAGCTCGCGAGCTTCACGTGGCCCCCAACGGCAGCGACACCAACCCCGGCACGAAACGTGAACCGCTGGCCACCATCGAGGCTGCCCGCGATGCCATCCGCGACCTTAAGGAAGCCCGGATACTAGGAAACGCGGGCGCTACCGTCTACCTCCACAAGGGAACCTACCGGGTATCTTCGACCATTGAGTTCGACGAACGCGACTCCGGTACCCACAAGACGCCCATCGTCTATCGATCCTATGGCCAGGACGAGGTACGCATCATCGGCGGGGTGGAGGTGGCTCCTTCACGCTTTGGTCCCGTCAAAGACCCCGACATCCGCCAAAGACTGCTTCCTGATGTCCGCGACCATGTCCTGCGACTCGACCTGCGGGCCTTGAAAATTGACGACTATGGTGCCATCGGCCCCCGAGGGTTCCGCAGACCCTATCGGCCCGCGCCTCTCGAAATCTTCGTCAATGACCAAGCCATGCACATAGCTCGCTGGCCCAATGCGGACGAAAAACTCATTCCTATCGGCGAAGTGATCGATAAGGGCTCCGTCCCCCGTCAGGGCGATTTCAGCAACCGCGGTGGTGTCTTCAAATTCGATACCGACCGTCCCAAACGCTGGGTCCAGGCCAAAGACATCTGGCTTTCTGGCATCTTCTCCTCTGGCTTTGCCGACGATACCGTCCAGGTTGCCCAGGTCGACCTGGAGCAAAAGACCATCCGAACCGCCCAGCCCACTCTCTACGGCTTCAAGACGGGACGGCATTGGCGGGCATGGTATGTCCTTAATCTGCTCGAAGAAATTGATCAGCCCGGCGAATACTACGTCGATGCCAAGGCCGGCACGCTTTATCTCTATCCTCCTGCCGGCCTAAAGAACGCTCAGATTCAGATTTCTCTGCTCGAAGAACCGATCTTCGCGCTGGAGGGTGTCTCGTACCTGACCTTTGAACGTCTTACCGTCGAGTGTTCTCGCGGAACGGCCTTCTATATCGAACGTGGCGCCAAAAACCTCATCGCCGGATGTACCCTACGCAATCTCGGCATCATGGGCGTCCAGATAGGCAAGGGCGTCACCGATTTCGAAAACTACGCCATCTTCGGCACCGGCCAACCCGTATCACGCCGACTCGGCAGTTGGCACGAACATGTCTGGATCAATAACGATTTCCTCAGTGAGGCCGGCACCGGACACACAGTCTTGAGCTGTGACATCTACAACAACGGCGCCGGCGGTGTTCACATCAACGGCGGCAATCGCGTCACCCTCGAACCCGGCGACAACCAGATCGTCAACTGCGAACTCCACCACTGCAATCGGCTCGACCGCGCCTACAAAGCACCCGTCAATCTGGACGGCGTACGCAACCGCGTCGCCCACTGCCGCATCCACGACGCCACCAACCAGGCTATCTACCTCCAGGGCAACGACCAGATCATCGAATACAATGAAGTCTACCGAACCTGCCTCGAAGTAGATGACAACGCTCCGTTATATACCGGTATGGACCCGACCCAGCTCGGAACGCAGATACGATACAACTACTGGCACGACAACGGCTCCCAATTCGGCGGCAACTTCAGCATAATCTACTTCGACAGCCCCGGCGGCCAGAACGCCACCATCCACGGCAACGTCTTCTATCGAAATCCCGCCACCTGGGGACAAATCTTCATCAGCCGCGGCCAGTTCTTCGAGGTCGAGAACAATATCTTCATCGAAAGCCCTCTGGCCGTCTGGATCAACGAGACCAAAACCCACGCCGAGTGGTCGAAAAAATGTGATATCCGAAATATGGGAGAACGGGCCGCGCTCGTCGAGAAAATAGACTTCAAAAGCCTACCCTACAGTGATCGCTACCCCGAGTATGTCAATTACGGTGATGAGGGCTGGTACAGTCCCATGAACAACATTATCCAACGTAACGTGCTGTATAAGTGCCGCGGATTCGTACGTGGCACAGGAACGCGTGTAGACAACCTCTTGACCGATGAAGACCCCGGCTTTGTCGACCTGGCCAACGGCGACTTCCGCCTCAAACCTGACGCGCCGGTCTTCTCCAAGATTCCAGGATTCAAGCCCGTCCCCTTCGATCGCATGGGCCTCTATCGCGATGCCTACAGAACCAGCCTCCCTCCGACTGCCCCGTGATGACACCACCACCCCAACGGTCAGCAGCAGCCTCTAGCTGAGCGCTGCCGCTGGCCTAGGCAGCCTTGACGTCACGCTATCAAGGGCGACGTGGACAAGCAGCATGGGACCTCGCACAAGCCTCAAACGCGGTTGACAGCACTGGATGCTCGCGTATAATGCCCTGACAAAGACTTAACGAACACGGCCCGCACAATGCCGCCTGTGAACTGTATCAGCCAGCGTTTGCGTCCTGAATCGATGGCGAGAGCAAGATGCCTCGCCCTGTTCATGTAAGAAAAGACATCGCGAGTAGTACAAATGAAAGAGTTCATGTTGCTGATCAAGCCTGCCGGGCCCGACTGCAACTTGAGGTGCAGCTATTGCTTCTATGCGGATAAAGCCGCACGATTCGCAGCCGGACCGCACCGAATGAACGACGAGACGCTGGAGCGGCTCGTCCAATCTTACCTGCAGGCCGACCAACAACACTACCTCTTCAGCTGGCAGGGCGGTGAGCCTACCTTGATGGGCCTGGACTTCTACCGCAAGGTGGTGGAGTTGCAGCAAGAGTACTGCCGGGACGGTCGACCGGTGGGCAATGCCCTCCAGACCAACGGCTGCCTACTCGATGAGGCTTGGTGCTCGTTCTTAAGCGAAAATCAGTGGCTCGTCGGTATCAGCCTGGATGGCCCGAAACACCTGCACGACCACTATCGAAAGGACGCCGCCGGCCAGGGGACCTTTGACCGAATCATGGCCGGCATCGACGCCTGCCGCCAACAGGATGTCCAGTTCAACCTCCTGACGCTGCTGAATGACAAGAATGTCACCGAGCCCGACCTGATCTTTGACTTTGTCCTCGAACACGGGTTTCGTTATCTCCAATTCATTCCCTGTGTGGAGCCTGGCCCCCAGACGCACCAAGTGGCGGACTACTCCATTACGGCCCAGCAGTATGGAGACTTCCTGTGTCACTTTTTCGACCGCTGGCTGGCACACGGTCCTGAAAAAATCAGTGTGCGCATGTTCGACTCGGTTGTGTCCTATTGCCTGACCGGCAGGCCGACCATGTGCACCTTCGCCCGAAGCTGCGACGACTATGTCGTTGTCGAACACAACGGCGATGTCTTCTGTTGCGATTTCTTCGTTGATGACCCGTATCGGCTGGGCAGTATTCTGGAAGAACCCCTGCCGAATTTGGCGAACAATCAAGTTAAGCAAGAGTTTGCGCGAGACAAACGGCTGCTGGCCACACGCTGTGTTGTGTGCCGATACAAGGAGTTGTGCTGGGGCGGCTGTATCAAGCATCGCGGGGTGGCAGGCGGTTGTAGCGACCAGCCAAGCTATTTCTGCCAGGCCTACAAGCAGTTCTACGACCATGCCCTCGGCATTTTCTGGCAGTTGGCGGCGCAAGTGCAGGCCACGTAAGACCTTCTTCATCAGTGGTGTATGGTGAGCTAGTAGTTTGATGCAGGAATAAAGTCTGGTGGCGTTTTTTGTCGATAAGGGTG
>CAYNXW010000040.1:0-13268 GCA_964401265.1 uncultured Pirellulales bacterium
GCGGCGTATACGTTCAAGCGGAGTCTGAGGCAGTATGTGGAGGTGACGCGATGAAATACACAAAGACGGGGTATATGCCGAAGCATGAGCCGCTTAAAGATCAATTACATCATGTATTTACGCGCCGTCGCAGACAGTGGTTGTGTTGCACGAAGCGGACCGCTAAAGCGATGGATGCCCTGTGGTTTGCGAAAGAGCGCAAGCGAAAACCGGGCGTAAAGAAGGTGCGTATTACCGTTACAATCGAAGAGGTGAGGTGACGCGATGAAGCCGGAAATCATTGTCGATACATACGATGTGACAACGACGGTAACGCGACACGGAGAAACGCCCGAACATGACGACACGGAGCCGCGAATCCGCTGGTGGCACTGTGTGGTGGCATATCTTGCATTGTATCTGCTGCTGTGTGGTTTGATGTGGCATGTATGGGTGGTGGGGGAGTTAATTGATGAGGTGACGCGATGAATACGTGGACCAGCACGAGCGAGGCCAAAGCCGTCACGCTTGATGATCTAAAGGATACCTGTCGCCGCATCTCGGTTATGGCCGAGGCGTGCGGTGCCAATCGCCCAGCGGCTGTGATTATGACACCTGACTATCTGCGTGCATTTAAGGTGTACTGCGGTGGCACGTCATCTCCCGCCAAAAGCATGTTTGCCATCGCGACCGTGTTTGTGGCCCACACGATGGATGAGGCGAGGAAGAAGGCGACAGTGTTTCGTCTGCGGCGAGGGCTGGACGCGGAGATTCTCTATTGTGGGTATCCTGACGTGGAGGGCGAGTGATGCCTTTGATGATGTGGTTGGCTGTTGCTGTGTGGACTATTGTTATCCTGTTACCACTGTGGCCGCAAATAAAACGCGAATGGTGCGAAGGTCGCCGGTGTCGTGTATGGGTTTATGAGTGCGGTGCGTGTCGAGGGAGCGGGCTGGCATGGGACGACGACGAGTTCGAGTGCGAAGTGTGTTGCGGTACGGGTGTCGTTAAGAATAATCGCTCACCGGAATTTGTGGAGTTACTGTGCCTCTATGTGACAAAGGAGGGCGAGTGATGCGAGAGCGGAAGTTTAGGTTGTTGAGCAAAGGCCAGGTTGTGGGCAGTAAGCGAATCATATTAGGGCCGTTTGGTCGTGTATATGATGAGTCTAGCAATGTGGCAGGTCGTAGGGCTGGCAGCCCGGAATGGGTGCTGAGTGATGACATCCAAGAGTTCACTGGCTTTACCGACGCGGACGGGGTGGAGATTTACGAGGGGGACACCGTGGTGGATACGTTGGACGTTGATGAACGAGGGGAGGTGTTTTGGGACCAGGACGATGGCAGGTGGGCAGTAGCAAAGGCAGGTAGCAGAGAAGTCAGCGATGGCCTTGCGGGGTGGGTGCATGCCGGCTGCCGCGTGGTGGAGGAGGGCGAGTGAGGTGACGCGATGAGTCATGCGAGCGAGCAGGATAGGAAGCGACCAAAGCGGTGGCCGCTGCTGGAGCTGGCGTGCGGGGCGGTGACGCTGGCGGTGGCGCGGCGGGAGGCGGCCGAGCGGGTGGTGCTGCGGCTGGAGGCCGGGCCCGAGCGGCTGGCCGTCGAGCTCGACAGCCAGCAGGCCGTCCAGGTGGGGCGGTTTCTGGCCGGGGCGAAGGCGGCGGTGCGGCCGCCGTCAGCGACGCGCGAGGCGGTGGTAGAGCGCGAGGTGGCGACGGAGGCGGCCAGGCGAAAGGCGGCGGATAAGGCCCGGGCTCAGGTGCGAGCCGAGCGGATTGTGGCGGTGGTGGCGGCCGGCTGCAACCATACGGTGGCGGAGGTGGCGGCCGGGGGCAAGGATCCGGAGTTGTTGCGGAGCCGGCGGCTGGCCATGGCGGCGGTCAGAGCGTTGACGGGGCTGGCCTATCCGCGCATTGCCGCGCTGTGCGGGCGGGTCCATCCGGCGGCGATGGAGGCGTGTCGGTGGCTGGCCGAGCAGCGGGCGGTGCGGTGGCGGGGGCGCAACTATGCGGACGGGCGGGCGTTTGTGGCGGCGGTGGCCGCGGCGGCGGCCGAGGGCGACGAGAGACCGAGTCAGCGGCAGGTGTGAGGCATGGATGGGCGAGCAGGTGAGCAAAGAGAGCATGGAGGTGCGGCCGGACGGGGCGCAATTGGTGCTGGATGGCCGGCAGACGGCGGCGCTGCTGGGGGTGACGTTGCGGTCGGTGCAGAACTATGTGCGGGAGCGGGGCTTGCCCCAGGTGGGGCGCGATCGCTACGACGGGCGGGCGGTCCTGCTCTGGCGGGAGGCGTCGCTGCGGGCGGAGCTGGCCGAGACGAGCCGCTCGGCCGAGGAAAAGCGGCTCATCAAGGCGCAGGCGGATGAGCGGGAGCAGAAGGCGGCCCTGGCGGCGATGGAGCGGGCCCAGCGCGAGGGCGAGCTGCTCGACAAGCGGGAGGTGGAGGGGCGCTGGCTGGCGCGGATCTATGCGGTGAAAACGGCTCTCAAGGCCGCCTGTCCGATGATCGCCCGGGCGGTGGCCGGTCAGAGCGAGTTGCTGACCGTCGAGGCGACGGTGCGGCGGGAATTGCAGGGCGTCTGTCGGCGGTTCGCCGGCGAGGACGATCAGGCGGCGGCGGGGGCCGTGCTGGCCGAGCGGATTGCGGCGGCGCTGGAGGCGTTGTGGCCGGCCAGAGAGCGGGCCAAACAGCGGGCGGCGATTGTGGCGCGGCTCGGCTCGGATCCGTGGGGGGCGTGCGAGCGGGAGGAAGAGGCGGTCACGGTGAAGCGAAAGCCGAAAGTGAAGGCCAAGCGGGCCAGGGTGAAACGCAAGGTGAAGGCGAAAGCGAGGTGATGTGATGAGACGGTGGCTGAATGTGCTGTTGACGGCGGTGGTGTTGGCGGGAGGGCTGGCGGCGGGGGCGGCCGAGCGGACGGTGACGGCGGCGGAGTTGGGGGCTCTGTTGGGCCGGCTGGGCCCGGGTGATGTCGTGACGGTGACGGGCGATTACGCCGGAAGCTGGCGGATGCCGTCGGCGGTCCGGGGGACGTCTGACAAACCGATTGTGTTGCGGTTCGAGGCGGTGACACTGGACGCCTCTGGCCAGAGCGGCTCGGCGTGGGTGCTCAGCGGCCAGGGTCAGCCGCTGCACCTGCAGATCGAAGGGGCCCTCAGAATCATTGGCGGGCGGAATAATCTCTATGTGAGCAGGAGCAATATCACGCTGGCGGCGGGGGCGCGGCTCTCTCTGGTCGATGCGGTCGAGGACGGGGTCAAGGTGGCGTTTGACGTCGCCAATAATCCGGTCCAGTGGGTCTGTCAGGGGCTGCAGTTTGGCGGGCGGGTCGAGATACGGAGGGCCGGTCAGGACGGGGTGGATATGGGCGGGGCGGGTTATGTCTTCGAGGATCTGGTTATTGCCGAGCCGCGGGATGCGGCCGACGGGCGGAAGAACGCCTGTGCGTTTCGTGACAAGGGGGCGGCGGGTCGGGCGGCCGGGACGCTGCGGCTGACCATTCGGGGCGGGGTGTATCCCTACACGGCCCTGTCGATCGGCGGGCGGTGCGACAACAGTCGGGCCGATCGCTGGGAGTGCGAGGGGCTGCTGGCGGATGTGAGGTTTGAGGCGGTCACGGCCGCCCAGCTGATCGCGTTCCAGGCGGCTCAGGGGTGTTCGGTCCGAGCGGAGGCGGCGGCGTGCGAGTCTACGCACGGCTGGCGGGTGGTGCGGGAGGAGGTTGAGGGTGGTTTGCAGTTGGCGTCGGTCGAGTGCACGGTCAACGGCGTTGTGTGCGTCGGCGAGAGCGGCGAGCTGGGGCCGCTGCCGGTGGTGGTGGAGCCTGCGGTGGACGTCGAGGCCCAGCTCGCGGCTCTGACGGAGAGAGTGGCCTACTGTGAAGCGTCTTTGGAAAATCTAGTCCGGTTGGCAGAGGCCGCCCATGTTGCTTGCGAGGCGACGCGTGCGGCCTGCGGGGTAGAGGTGGACGCGATCGAGAGCAAGCTGGCGGAATTAGGCCAGTACGTTGGGGCCCTGCAGATGGTCTGCGATGAGCTGGCGGCCGAGCTGGCGGCCCATACGGCCGTGCTGCAACACCACCGGCTGACGGAAGGGGGGCGGCAGTAGGCGATGACGGTCGTGTGGACAGAGGCTGAGCGTGAAGCGTGGCGGTGGGCTCCTCCGGTGGGGGTGGCCGACTGGGCGCGCCAGCACGTCTGGCTGACCAAGGCCATGGGGGCGGCGCACGAGGGGCCTTACGATCCGGACCTGACGCCGTGGGTGCACGATCTGTATGCGGCGTTTGTGGATCCCGAGGTCGAGGGCATGGTGTTTGTCGCGGCCGCCCAGGTGGGTAAGTCGCTGACGGTGCAGATCATTATCGCCTACGCCATTGCGGAGGATCCGAGCAACATTCTCTACTTCATGGATACGGACGTCAACGCCAAGTGGGCCTCCAAGCATCGGATCCAGCCGATGCTGGACGGGCAGGCGTCTGTCAGGGCCAAGATTGCCCCGCCGCGGGAGCGGCAGGTGCTGGAAATCCCGTTTGTGGGAGGGGTGCTCAATCTGGCCGGCTCCAACAGCGTCTCGCAGCTGGCGAGCAAATCGGCCCCGCGGGTGATTCGGGATGAGACCTCCAAGTGGCCCAGCCGGCTGGGCGATGAGGCCGGGGCGCTGGAATTGGCGGGCGAGCGGCTCAAGGGCCAGTGGTCGCGTAAGCTCGTCGATATCTCGACGCCGGTGATGGACGGGGACCCGATCCTCAAGCAGTACGAGCGGAGCGACAAGGGGCAGATCTTTGTGCCGTGCCCGCACTGCGGCCACTACCAGACGCTGCAATGGGAGCAGATGCGTTGGCCCAAGGGCGATGACGGCCATAGCGTCTCGCCCGAGGCGGCGGAGACGGCGGCGTGGTATGCATGCGCGGGCTGCGCCGGTCAGATCGAGGAGGGGCATAAGCGGTGGATGCTGCGGCATTATAAGCGGGTGGCGGCCGGGCAGGAGATTGTGGAGCTGGAGGGCAAGTCAGCGCGAGGTGTGGAGGATTGGACGGTCGAGTTGGCGGGCGGTAAGCGTTGCCGGTATCAGATGCTGGGTGAGCCGACGATTCGCAAGGTCTTTGGGCTCCATCTCAACCGGCTCTATTCGCCCTTTGAGACGTGGGGGCAGATGGCCAAGCAGTGGCTCGATATTGGCGATGATATGTCGGCGCGGCAGACGTTCGTCAACGCGGCGCTGGCCCAGCCCTGGCGGGTCAGGACGCTCAAGCCGGATGAGCATAAGGTGCAAGGGCATATCTGGGCGGCGGTCAGGCCGTCGACGTTGCCGGCGGGCTACGACCATCTGACAGTGGGGGCGGATATCCAGCTGCGGTGCGTCTACTACAGCGTCTGGGCCTGGCGGGAGGATGGGGCGTCGCACCTGGTCGAGTACGGCGAGCTGGCCGATATTACCGACCTGGAGCACGTGGCGGCGGAGACCTATTCGCTCGCGTCCGGGGAGACGACGGGGGTGGGGGCGATGTTCGTCGATACGCGGTATCGGGGGACGGAGGTGGAGGATTTTGCCCGGGGTTTGGCCAATGTCTACGTCTGCCGAGGGTCGACATCGAAGGCCTGTCCCAAGACGGGGCCGGTGGCCATGGCCTATGTCAAGACGGATCAACGCGGGCGCAAGCTGCCGCCGCACTTGTGGCGGGCCTATGTGAGCGTGCACGGGGCGAGCTTCAAGGAGGAATTGCATTCGCGGCTGGAGACGCAGTGGGACGGCCAGGGCGAGACGCCGCCGGCGGGGTATGTGAGTCTGCACAGCGAGACCGAGATGGACTACATCGAGCAGCTGCTGGCGGAGGAGCGGATCGAAAAGACGGACATTCGCGGGCGGGTGACGCACGAGTGGAAGCAGACGCGCCATGCGAATCACTATCTGGACTGTCGGGTCTATGCGGCGGCGGCCTGGCGGTATTTCTTTACCGAGTGGATCCGGCGGCGCGAGGTAGCGCGGCCGAGGCGGGTGGGCCGCCATGGACGGTTTAAGCGATAGCGATGACGATGAAAGGAACGATGATGAGCGAGCAGGAGACGACAGAGCGGGCAGCGGTGCCGACGCGGGAGCAGTTGGAGGCCGAGACGATCGGGCGGCTGCGCCAGCGGTGCAAAGAGCAACATGTCAACGGGCGGGGGGCCAAGGCCCTGCTGGTCGAGCGGCTGATGCTCTGTTACCGGGGGCGGGCGGATAAATACGCCGGGACGCTGACCAAGTGCCGCGTCTGTCAGGCACCGGTGCGGGTGATGAGCACGCAGCGGCATGAGCAGGCCGATGGGGCGACGATCATTGTGCGCTACCTGCGCTGCAGCGGATCTCACAGCCACAGATACCAGGTATCGGAAACGGTAAGACCCGCTGGCGGATAGAGTTACGAGCCAATAATACAGATCTGTAATGCGGGCGGTTTTGCTGGTGCTGTTAGAAGCGTACAGTGGGGGCATGAGTGCTTCGGATCCGACAGCGGCTGAATTGCTGACCGCCGTGAACGCGGCGATCTACGAGCTGGTGACCGGCAAGGTCAAACAGAAACAGATCGGGGAGCGGTCGTATACCTACTACGATCTGCCGGCGTTGCGGCAGTTGCGGGAGGATCTGCGCGTAGAGGCCCAGACGACGACGGGGACGGTGCGGGTGGCCGATGTGTCGAGGAGCTACGGATGATTGCCGTGGGCGCGACAGGTATTGATCTGCGGGGTGCAGCCCTGGCTGAGCGGCGATTGGATCGCTACGGGTCGGTCCAGGTCATGGCGTCGAGCGGCATCGGCTACGAGATTACACGCGGGGGCAATCAGCGGCGTCATTACGGCTTCGTCACCGGGCGGACGGCCAGTGCGGATCGGCACCTGACGTCGACGACGCTGGGGCGGCTGCGCGAGACGTGCCGGATGTACGACCGCGAGAGTACGCTGTTTGGCGGGCTGGTCGATCGGGCCCTCGATAACATCTTTGGGGCCAATTTCGATTTTGTGCCGCGGACGGGTGAGAAGGCCCTCGATCAGCGGGTCAAGGCGTACATCGCGACGCGGATGGATAAACGGTACTGCGACGCCTCGCGAACGCGGCATTTTGCGGATCTGGCGCGGACGGCGCTGCGGGGGGTCTGGGTCGATGGCGACAGCCTTTGGGCCCAGAGATCGGATGGGTCGGTACTGGCGTTCGAGGCGGATCAAGTGGTTACGCCCAGCGGCGGCGGCGGCGATAAGCGAATCGTGCTGGGCGTCGAGCTGGATGAATGCAATGCGCCGCGGGCCTATCACGTCCAGCAGCGACGGACCAAGAGCGATCACGGCGGGCTGCTGGATACGGACCGCAATACGCGACGGGTGGCCGCCGGATACGGGTGGCTGCCGGCGTATCGGACACGCTACCACCAGACGCGGGGCGTGCCGTTTCTGGCGCGGGTGCTCTCCTTCTACGATCGGCTGCACAATTACATCGACTACGAATCGCTGGCGGCCGAGATCAACTCCATGCTGGGCTGGAAGATCGTCAAGAATGGCACCACGGACGATTGGCCGGGCGTGGCGGATAACGACGAGGCCAGCAACGATACCTTCGAGAAGGTGCAGAAGATGGAGCCGGGCCAGGTGTTCGATCTGCGGCCGGGCGAGGATGTCGATATGATCGGCTCCTCCCGGCCCGGTTCAGCGTTTGACGCCTACATCCTCATGGCCTGTCGGATTATCGGCGTGGCCATCGGTATGCCGCTGGAGCTGGTGCTGTTGGATTTTTCGCGGACGAATTACAGCTCCGCCCGGGCGAGCCTGGGCGAGGCGCGGCGGATGTTTCGCACCTGGCAGCGGTTTGCCGAGGTGGAGTTCTGCATGCCGTGGTATCGCTGGCAGATTGCGAGGGGTGTGGCCAGCGGGGTCTTGCCGGCCGATGCGGCCGTGTTCGGGGCGCGGTGCCAGTGGCCGGCGTGGGAGTACATCGATCCGCTCAAGGAGGCCCAGGGCAACGCCGTGGCGATCTCCACCGCCACCAAGAGCATATCTGAGTGCATTCGCGAGCGGGGTCAGGAGCCGGCCGAAGTGCGTGAGGAATTGAAGCGTGATGTCGAGTGGCTCCGAGAGGTGGGTATTGCCCTGCCGACGGTGCATATCAAAGTGGAGCCAGAGAACCAGTCAGAGAGTGAGGCGGCATAATGGCCAAGGCGGCCACGAAAGACAAGCGAGAGGTGTTGCCGGCCGCGACGCAGGCCGTGACGGGGATGGGGCTGCTGCTGGAGGCGGTGGCCAGCCAGGCGTGGGCCATGGAGCGGGGCGTTCTCGAACGGATGTTGGAGATTGTCGAGCGGCATGTGATGGGTGTGCGACTGGACGCAGCGCAGATCGAGGCGGCCACGGCGTCCCGCAAGACCAAGCAGCGTGATTACGAGGTGACAGCGGACGGGCGGGCGATCATTCCGGTCACGGGGGTCATCGCCAAATACGCGAGAATGGTCAATGGGGTAAGCCAGCCGCAGGGGAGCAGTATCGAGCAGATGCGCCAGCAACTTGCCGCTGCTTTGAATGATACGGCGGTGCGGAGTCTGTTTCTGCTGATCGAATCGCCGGGCGGGTCCGTCTCGGGCCTGGCCGATTTTGCGGCTGAGGTGCGGGCAGCGTCGGAGCGTAAGCCGGTGGTGGCGATGATCGACGATCTGGGGGCGTCGGCGGCCTACTACCTGGCGTCACAAGCGCAGGTGCTCTACGCCAACGCCTCGGCGATGATCGGTAGCGTCGGCGTCTATTCTGTCCTCGTCGATTCCTCCAAGCGGGCGGAAGCGGAGGGGTTGACGTTTCACATACTCAAGTCTGGTGAGCACAAGGGCACCGGCACGCCGGGGGTGGCGATCAGCAGCGGGCAACTGGCCCAGCAGCAGACCTACATGGAGCATTTTTACGGGATGTTCATTGCGGCGGTGCTGGCTGGCCGGGCGGAGGCAGGGCTGACGGCCGAGACATTGTATCCCATGGCGGACGGTCGGTTGTGGACGCCGCAGCAGGCGCTGGAGTCCTCTCTAATTGACGGCGTGATGAGCGTCGAGGAGGCGTTGCAGACACCGTTGCCGTCGGCCAGAGCAACCATCAACAACAATAGTCAACGGAAAGGGTCAAGTATGAGTGACGAAACAGCAAAAGCGGAAGAGACGCCGCAAGCGACGGCGGATCAGGTGCAGGCGGCCCAGCAGGCCGAGCGCCAGCGGATTCAGGCGATCAGCAAGCTGCTGGCCGATGACACGCTGGCGGGTGTGCGGGATCAGGCGATTGCCGACGGCATGAGTCTGACCGAGGCGAAGGCGGCTGCGTTCGAGGTCTTGCAGAAGGCGCGGGCGGACGAGCGGGTATCGCTGCAGGCCGAGATCGACCAGCGGCAACAGCGGCTGGACGCCATTGCCCAGGGTGGCAGCGACGTCGAGGCGCAGGAGCCGGCGGACGCCGGCGAAACGGGGGCGTCTTTGGGGACGTCGGCCGATGACGGGCGAGCTGAGACATACGCCAACGCCGTTCGTCAGCTCCAGACGCAGGGGCTCAGTGAGGCCCAGGCATACGAGAAGGCCGTGCGGCTATTCCCGACGGCGCACGAGGCATGGAAAGATGCGAACGCTGTCGAGCAGCGTCGCTAGCGGACAAGTGAAGACGGGTTTGCCGACGGGCCGACGGGCCTAGGGCAACGCAAGAGCAAAGAAGCGGCCGTGTAGGGGCCTACACCCTCTATGCGGTCGCTTTTTTGTTGCCCTCAACCAAGAGATAAGGAGTTCTGTTATGGTTATGGCTTTGAGCAACGAAGGCCCGATCACTCTGACCAGCGGCGAGGCCCTGGCGGCGGATCGGCTGGTGAAATTTAGCTCATCCACGGCGATCTATGCCGACGCGGGCGATGAGCCGGTGGGGATCACGAAGGAGGCTGTCGCCACGTCCACGGCGGTGGCGTGCGATCTGCTCAATGGGTCGGTGAGGCGGGTGACTGCGGCGGGCGCCATCAGCGCCGGGGCCGCGATTTACGTGGCTGATGATGGCAAGGTCTCCGCTTCGGCGGTGGGTAAGCAGATCGGCCAGGCCCTGGCGGCGGCCACGGCTGACGGCGGGCGGATCCCGGCGATTATTTGGGGCCCGCGGGGCGGCAATGACTTTGCGGCCAGCCGCAACAGTGTCATCGAGTTCTTCGATGAGTTCTTCTGGTTCGACGACGGCGACGACTGGGTCGATACCGTCTCGGACGCCGGGACGATCGAGGTGACGGATGCCGCAGGTGGCGTGCTCTCCATCGCCACGGGCGCCACCGACAACAACGAATCCTATGTGAGTTTAAAGTCGGAGGCGTTCAAGTTCCAGACCAACAAGCGGCTGTTCTTCGAGGCGCGGGTCAAACTCACCGAGGCCAACACGGACGACGCCAACATCATCGTCGGGCTCAGCGATACGGTGGCGGCCAACTCCCTGGTTGACGACGGGGCGGGCCCGATGGCTAGTTACGACGGGGCCGTCTTCTTCAAGGTCGATGGCGGGACCGTCTGGCAGGCCGAGTGCTCCAATGCCGCCACGCAGACCACCGATACCTCCGCCGGGACCTTTACGTCCGGTTCGTGGCACCGGTTGACGATCTGGTACGACTACAACGACGGGACGACGGCCAACGTTTATTTCTATGTGGACGGCACGCTGGGCGCGACGCTGACGTTGACGATCTCCGGGCTGGAAGAGATGCACGTGCTGCTGGGGGCCAAGGCGGGCGACGCCAACGCCGAGGCCTTGCTGGTGGATTATGTGCATGTCGCGTGCGAACGCTAGCAGTGAGTGACAAGTGAATAACGGGTTTGGCTGGCAGCTGATCACTGCCGGGCGACGCAAGAGCAGAAAAGCGGCTGTGCCGGGGCCGGATACCCCTGGTGCGGCCGCTTTTTTGTTGCCCGCAACCAGAGCAATTACAGGAAAGGGTTGAACTATGAGACCAGAATCGACGAGTGTCGCCTTTCGGGCCGACCTGGCCGCGTTTGCGCGGGAGTTCATTTCCGAAAAGGCGCTGAAAAACTTTATCGGCATGCGGGCCGCTCCGGTGTTTGGCGTGCCGGAGGCTGAGGGAGGTTATCCCATCTTCAATCGCGAGAACTTCCAGAAGATGGCCGATGTGAAACGGACCAGCCGGGGTGCGTACAACCGTATTCAGGGCGAGTTCGGGCGCGGCACCTACGACTGCGAGGAGCATGGTCTGGAACACAGCATTGATGATCGGATGCGGCGACGCTACGCCCGCCTGTTCGACGCCGAGAAGGCGGCCACAGAGATGCTGATTTATCAGATTCTGCTGGCGCACGAATACCGCGTGGCCACGCTCTACAGCGGCGGTGGCTGGACGAACACGAACGTCAGCACTGCGTGGAGTACGGCCGCCTCGGCGGTGCCGATCAACGATATCCAGACGCAGCTGGATAACATCCTGGATGCGACGGGCGTGCCGCCGGAGGACTGCAGCATCATCATCCCGCGGGCGGATTACCTGGAGATGATCCAGACGGCACAGATCGCCGATCTGACCAAATACACCTATCCGGGCGTCCAGCCGGCCGTGCTCAACTCCCAGCAGATCGCCAACATCCTGGGCGTTAAGCAGGTACTGGTGGGCCGGGCCGCTTACGACAGCAAGGAAGAGGGGATCACCCCGAGTTTCGCGCAGTTGTGGACGGCGGGCGTCATCTACGTCTGCGTGCTGGCTGAGCCTGAGGCCCCGCTGGAATCGCCGTCGGCGGCTCGGACCATCATGTGGGAAGGCGACGCCGGGGAGATCCCGGTCGTTGAGACGTACCGGGAGGACAAGACCCGCTCGGATGTCGTGCGCGTGCGGGACGATACCGACGAGATCCTCATGGGTGCCACTGATCTGTTTGTCCGTAAATTGACCAACACGTAGGCCGGAGCTTGGGACCGACCGACGCCGCGAGAGGGCAGGTGGCGCGCTTGACTGCCGGGTGCGCCGCCGGCCCGCCTTTGGGAGGTGTTTTATGGGCGAGCAGGAGACGGGGGTTATCAATACGCGGCCGGCCTGTGCGGCGGGGATGGTGACCCGACAGCGAGTCGAGAGGCTGGAGCAGGAGCAGGAGCGGGTGTGGGAGATTATCGAACGGGTCCAGGCCCGCCCGCCCGTGTGGGCTACGGTGGTCATCGGGATTCTCACGGGCCTGGTGGGGTTGTTTGCGGGGATTGCATTTCGAGGCGGCTGATGATGCGCCAGACAAGCATGACATGGGCCCTGGGGCTCTGGGTGACCCTGACCGGCTGGGCCGGGCCGCTGGAGTATGTGGCCTATACGTACTATAGCGACAAGGAGCAATGATGGCTGGCATATGGACAGATACCATCGAAGTGGTTGGCGATGTGGCGCAAAAACGCATTCGCGTGACGGCCACGCGCACGGACGACGTTACGGGAAGGACCTGGACGGGCAGCGTGACCGGTCAAATAGACCTGCAGAACCTGGCCGCCAGTCGTGACAGGATCGCGGACACCCTGTATGCCCGCTACGAGGCCGAGCAAACGCTGGCGGCCATCATTGCCAGCTACATCGACGCGTGGGAGCCGGCCGTGGCGGCGGCCTTGCAGGCGAAGGAGGCTGACTAATGGCGGATACGGGATACAACTGGGGCGCGTGGGCATTCGCCAAGGATGACGGCGGCACCGACTGGGATGAAGATCTTCTGGTTGGAGGCATTACAGAGACCTCCAATACCTCTATCAGTCTGGACGGCAAAGCCGCCTGTGAGGTGGGTATCGCCCTGAAAGAGGACGGCGCCCTGCCTGTTACAGACGACACCACCATCTATGTCCTGGGCTCCGGCGGCGGGCTGGCCGATGAAGAGACGACGATCGGCAATCCGTGGTGCGTTACGATTACCGCGGTGACGAGTGATGTGGTCTACATGCGATTTGCGGTGGACCCGCGACAGTATGGGGACTTCAAAATCGCGGTCAAGAATGGTAGTTCCAACAGTATCAAAGTGTCGGTCAAGTACCGGACGGCCACCATTCCGGTAGCGAGCTAACACATGAGTATCCTCAAACCACCGTTATGGGCCCCCGGTATTGTGCCGAGCCACCCTATCAACCGCGGCCTCGTTGGTGCGTGGCCGATGTGGGAGGGCTCGGGCAATGTCGTCCACGATGTGAGCGGCAATGGCCTGCATGGCACAATGCAAAATGATGCCGCTTGGTCCAGCGGACCCTATGGAGATGATATAAACTTTCCAGGGACCAATGGATACATTGCTTTACCTGACACATCACAACT
>CAYNXW010000041.1:0-13234 GCA_964401265.1 uncultured Pirellulales bacterium
AACTTTACTCCAGGCCATCTATCGTACTATATTGCAAGGGTTTAAGTAGCACTCGTCTGTCTAACGATCCACAGATTCTCTTGAAGAGGCACTATTTTTTTGGAAAGCTCATCTGCCAGGCTTGCACATCGCGGACGGTGTTGGGAGCGCCGACGATGCCGATCTTTCCATTGGCGAACTTCTGCAGAGTTCGCACATGGAAGAGAATATCGTCGAGATAGAACTCCAACATGCCGTGGCGCATTAAGAGACGATACTGTGCTGTTTTGCCGAAAGACATTTCTCGATCGATTTCCGCCGGTCCAAACCACATTGCTCTGGGATCACGGGGTTGGAAATCAGAGCCATCTTCTTTGACGGTTCCGATGAGACTGGTTCCTTCAGGTGTCACCCGGATGACGGTGTCACGTTTGGCATGCTCTGGACCTTCAGCGCATCCTAGGAACAGGCCGGGCCAATCCTTTTCTGGAGTGTCTTTTTGCGGCATGTCTATTGTACCTTCGAGGACAAAGCCTTGTGTGCCATCAAGAGTCACTTCTTGGATCGTCAGTTGATCGTTGATCTTCTTCCAGGACTTGAGTACAGCTTTTTCGCCTTTAATATTTTCGTTCCCTTTCCAGTAGCCTGCTCTCATGATGCCTTCTTCGTCGACGACGGCTTTCTTAATCGGCGCATTGTAGGTACCCCACTTGCCATGGCCAGGTTCTTTTGTCATCACATGTTGGATGATCAACAGTCCATCAGGTGCGTTGAGAAAACGTGCGAAGTGCACATCGCCTTCCATGATGCCGGCGTTTTTCTGAGCGGCAACAAAGGGACCTTCTGGCTTGTCGGCAATCAATTGGATCATGCGGCTACCGGCACCATTTTTCAGACTGTGGTTAAGCAATGCATAGTATTTTCCGTTGGATGCCTTTTGCACATCGCCCAGCTCACAGTGAGAGGGTTTACTGCCGGAGAATTTTCCCCAATCGACTTTCGGTGGTGGCAGAGCTTTCCAGTTGATGCCGTCGGTTGATTCGCCGAATCCGAATCCGTAGGAGCCGTCTTTGGGTTTCGCCGACCAGTATCCATACAATTTGCCGTTCACGGGGGGCATTACCGCTATACAGTCCCAACGCATTTGCGGTCCTTGAGCTGTATACCATCGCTTATCGACCGTAAAGATTTTTTCGACGCCTGGCTGTGAGTGAACGACTTTCCATCCGGTACCTGGGCCTTGCGTCGATTCTGCAAAGCAGATGCCGAGCCCACCTTGTGGTGGGAAACATGACATATTACACTGGAATTTTCCGTCTGTTGCGAAATTGGGCGATCTCCAAACGTAGCCACTTCCCATCCATTTTCCGGTTCGATCGACGGCTAACTCGGTTTCTGTCCAATGGACCCCATCCTTGGAAACAGCGTGTCCAACGCCATTTTCTCCTTTTCCGGCAGCACCGTAATAGACGTGATACTCACCGTTGTGATAGAGCATCCAGACATCCCAAAGAGAGGTCCTTTGCGGACGATACACCATGGCATCGGCTGTAGCAAACGTCGAAAGACACAGGCCGATAAACATCGCAAGTGAAAGGAAGACGTCACGAGAACACAAGCTGAATGAACGGAAATGTTTTAACGAAATCATCAAGAGCTCCTTTCAATGGCTTTTTACCATAAGTTCTTATATGGCGTAAGCTTAAGGTGTGCGCAATTTCAGGTTATGAAAAGGCATCTGGTAAAGCATCGTTGCGTCGCTGCCCCCTCGGATTATGCCTTTTGAAACACAAAACACCTCATAGAACGCACTCTCGAATGCCTATCCTATCACATTCTACTTTCTGCGTAACTGTTTAACTGGGAAATCCGCGTCTTATCCTTTGAAGAGGCCTCCGAGGAGGGGCAGGCGTACGATGTCGCGTCCTCGGTGGAACCAGTCGGTGGTCATATCGGCGCTGCCGAGAGCGGGTTTGAGTTGTTGGGCGTATTTTTGTTGGACGGGTGGTTTGGCGATGACGAGGTCGAGTGGTACGGCGGAGTTTTCGTTGACGACGGCGAGGGTTTTGTTGTCGGGGTGTGTGTTGGACCAGCCGTGGGCGCAGGGTCCGAAGTCGTTGGTGGCGACGTAGAGTTTTTCGCCCTGGTGGAGGATGACGGGTTCGAGGTTTTTGAATTCGTCGGCGATGTCGGCGGGGATGTGGAATTCATGGGCGTGTTGTTGTCCTCTTTGGCGGGCTTGTTTGAGGTAGGGTCGGGTCTGGTTGATGGGGTGTTGGAAGGCTTTGGGGTCGATGAAGGTGCAGAGTTTGCTTTGGTCGGGGTGTGTGAGCATGGTGAAGTCTTCGAATTTGGCGGGTATCATGTCGACGTAGCCTTTTTCTTTCCAGAGGCTTTGGAAGGTACGTTGGGGGTCCTGGATCATGACGTAGGTCCAGTCGGTGTTCCAGGAGTCGTTGGGTGGGGTGAAGCCATTGAGGATTTGTCGTGCGTCGGCGGTGCCGGCGGGGACGTCGTCGCGGCCGGAGTAGATTTGGTTGTCGAAGACGAAGACGTTGTTGTGGCCATGGTGAGGTAGCAGGGCGGTGACGAGTGCTTTGGAGCAGGCGGCGTCGTTGATGCCGACGTAGATGGCCAGTGCGGTTTCCTTGACGGGGGGGATGAGGTGAGCCAATTCGAGGGCGTCGATGGTTTCGGAGGGTGCGAGGTACTGTGGCAATTGGGCGATGAGTTGGTAGGCGTTTTGGAGGAAGTGTCGGTAGTCGTCGGGGGTCATGGTGGAGCCGGCGGGGACGGTGATTTGTCTTTTGGGAGTTTGTGTGGTCATTTGAGCACCTTATTTTTTGTTAGCTAATATATGGGCCTGAGGGTCCACTTTACAGGTTGTAGAGAAAGTCTTTGTGTAAGCAAGGGGGCCTTTTGCCGGCACCCTGGATTCGCGCTTTTGCGGGAATGACACGGTGTCGCTGCGCGACGTTTTATTTGAATGGCGGGCACGGCCCGCCCTACTGGCCCCCCGGTTGCGCGGGGGTGACAAATCGTGTCGGCTTTGGCGACGGTTATTTCTTGCGCGGGCAAGATGCTTGCGACACGTTTTAATCATGGGCGAGATTTCCATGTCACGTCAGGAGTTTAGAGGGTCGCCGGGTCCGGCCCAGAGTTGGTGTTGTTGGGACCATTGCCAGTTGTCGTCGTTGATGTTGGGGTCGATGAGGGGCAGGTCCTGGTTCATGAGGTTGGCGGTTTGGTCGTAGGATGTGATGCCGCTGACGGCGTCGAGGACCTGGACGTTTTGGAGGCCACAGGTGACGGCGAGTCGTAAGGATTTTTCGATGGTCATGCCTTTGAGGAAGCCGGTGAGGAGTCCGGCGATGGAGGAGTCCCCGGATCCGGTTTGGCTGCCGAAGTGTTCGACGGCGAAGGCGGGTATCCATAGTTGTCGGTTGGCCCAGTTGTCGATGTTGGCGGGTTTGGCGGCGGGCATGGTCTGGAGTGTGGCCTGGTTGGCGGTTTTGATGTAGAAGCCGCGGTGGGCGGATTTGAGGGTGGCGGCTTTGGCGCCGAGTTGGAGCAGTTCGTCTGCGAGGTCGGCGTATTGTTGGGGTGAGACGTAGTCGATGAGTTCGGCGCCGCCGTGTTGTTCTTTTAGTCGGAGGAATTCGTCGGGGTGGAGCATGTAGAAGGTTTCTTCGAGTGAGGGGGTGAAGATGTCGATGTATGGGAGGATACGTTGGAGGATTTTTCTCCAGGGAGCTTTTCCGGCGGGTGAGGCGGGGTCGGGCAATGCCATATCGCAGGAGATGGTGGCGCCGGCATTTTTAGCGATTAGAAAGACTTTTTCGAGTTGGGAACCGTTGTCGGCGTACATGCGTTGCATGAGGGGTGGGTAGCCGAAGTGGAAGAGTCGGCAGTTTTTGATGGCGTCGGGGTTGAGGTCGTCGGGTCCGAAGGTGTCGTTTGTGGCGGGGTTATGGAGGAAGATGCGGTCGATGCCGGGAGGGGCGAGGGCGACGGTGTATGAGCTGGAGACGCCGTGTGCGAGGTGGACGCCGTCGACGGTGCCGGCTTTTTTGAGGAAATCGACGGTGAGTTGTCCGAGTTGATCGTCGCCGACGCGGGCGCAGAAGCTGACTTGGTTGCCGAGGTTTTTCATATTGATGCCGGTGTTGGAGACGGGTCCGCCGGTGCTGATTTTGATATTGCCCATATTGACGAGTTTGCCGGGTCGGAGTAGTTCTTCGATGCGGGTGATTCCGGTTTGGTGGAACTGGGGGATGAGGTCGAGGCAGAGGTGGCCGGCGACCATGACGTCACAGTTTCTGGTCATGAGATATCTCCAAGGGAAGATCAGTGTTTACGAGGTGGCATTAAGGTGTCGCCTTGGGCGACGGTTAGTTTTAGCGCGGGCAAGATGCCCGCGTCACGTTAGTTCGCATTCGATGGTGAGGATTTTGTGTGGCGGTGCGTCGATGGTGAGGGTGTTGTTTTGTGGGGTGAGGGTTTCGGTGCGGTCTTCGTTGAGGTTGGTGAGGTAGGCGTTTTGTATGGTATGGGCGAGGCGGAGGTTGGCGGTTTGTGTGTCGGGGGTGGGGTTGTAGAGTCTGATGATCCATGCGTTGTGTTCGGCGGCTTGTTTGAGTGTAGAGAAGCGTAGTTGGTTGTTGTCGATTTGGCAGAAGGAGTGGTCGGAGGTGGGTAGGTGGCCAGTGCTTTTTCGTGTCTGGACGATGGGGCAGGGTGCGTTGAAGAGGTCGGCGGCGAGGGGGATGTTTGCGGTTTGCCAATCGCCGGTGTGGGGTTTGAGGGCGTAGTGGTAGTGTTGTTGGCCGATCATTTGCGCTCCGTTTTGGGAGGGGAATTCGGAGCCGACGCGTGTTTCGGTGCAGATCCAGGAGCGTACGGCGCGGAGGAGGGAGAGAGCGACGGAGCGTTGTGTGTTGTCGAGGACTTCGTATTCGGTGAGGCAGTCGTGTATGAAGGCGAGGCCGATCTGTCCGTCGGAGAGGTCGAGGAATCGCTGTTGGGGTTGGGTGGCCATGTCGGGCCAGACGGCGTGTTCGCTGGGCCCCTGGGGTCGGATGGGTCTGACGTCGACGTTGAAGTGGCCACCGGCGGCGGCGTGGGTGGCGTTGGTGAGGTTGGTGGGGAAGATGGCGCGTAGGTAGTGGTCTTTGCAGCGGTTATCGAAGGTGACGTCGACGTCGAGTTGTTCGGCGTCGTGTCGTAGTGTGATGGTGGTTTTAATGGTGAGGTTGTGGAGTTTTTCGCTGCGTTGCTGTTGGGTTTTGTCGGCGTTTTGAGGCAGTTGGAGAGCGACTTGGCTGACGAGGGAGGCCTGTAGGGGTCCGGCGTTCTGGGCCCAGATGCGGGCGGAGGCGCCGATGGAGGCGTGGATCTGGTCGTTCATCGGTCGGTGGTTTGTCCAGTAGTCTCCGATTTCGCCGCGGTCTTCGTAGTAGTTGAGGTTGGGGAAGGTGTGTTGGAGGGCTTTGGCGGTGAGGTCGAAGGTGCCGTTGGGGTTCATGACGACGCGGAGGTGTTGGTTTTCGAGGACGTTTGGGGCTTTGAGGATGGTGTCGGTGCGTGCGGCTTCGTCGTTGGCGGGTGTTGGAGTTTGGCCGACGGGTGCGATGGGGCCGACTTTGAAGACTTTGTAGCCGGCTGGGGGCAGGGTGCCGGTGTCGAAGAGGAGTTGGTGTCTGAGGCAGTTGAAGGGCAGTGCCCGGCTGTGGAGTTGTGCGACGGGCAGGGTTTTTGAGGTGAAGCCATGCCATTGGGTGGGTACGGGTGTGCCGGCGTCGTCGTAGACGGTGAGGGCTTCGGAGGGAGCGTAGGGTCTCCAGTTACGGTTTTTTGGGGCGTTGTCTGGCATGTCGACGTAGGCTTGGAGGATGTCGCGTCGCGGGTAGGGCATGGGGTTGAAGACGACGAGCAGGACGTCGTCGGTGTTGAAGGGTGTGAGGTCGATTTTTTTGACGAGGTGTTGCATGGCTCTGTCGGCGATTGCCTGGGCGGCGTCGATGACCTGGTCGAGTCGGTTGGCGACATCGCGTCCGGTTTTGTCCTGGGTGCATCCGTTGATGGAGTCGTGGGAGTGGGCTTCGAGGAGGGATCGCCAGGCGTGTTGGAGGAGGGTGTTGGGGTAGTGTGCGCCGTTTTGGGCGGCGTAGGCGGCGAGGGGTTCGGCGAGTCGGATGAGGAGGTTTTCAGCTTGTTTGTTGCGTCGTTTGAGGTCGAGTCGTGTGGCGAGGGCGTTTCCGGTGAGTGAGCCGGCGGGGCCGTCACGTAGTTCGCCGAGTACGAGGGGTATTTTGCTGGTGTCGATTTTTTGTCGCATGAGGTTGACGAAATCGGCGAGGCTGGTGTGGATCCAGTTTCGGTCGGAGTCGACTTCGTTGATTTTTTTGAGCATATCGGGGAAGAGGGGCTGGGCGGCGGCGAAGTCCGAGCCGTTCATGAAGAGGCGGTCGTGTTGCAGGACGGATTCGTCGGTGGTGGCCCACGTTTTGTTGATGAGTTTTTTGGTGACGGTCTGGGGGTGCCATGATGTGGGTTGTTGGAGTTGTTGGTGTTCCTGTTCGTGTTGGGGGGCGTCGGCGCGGTGGTAGGGAGTCAGGCCTTTGTGCCAGAGGAAGCGCCAATCGGGTGATTCGTAATCGATGCCGAAGAGCATTTGGAGGTGTGCTTTGAAGTAGAAGTTGGCGCGGCCTGTTTTTCCGAAGCGGCTGGTGAGCAGTTTTGTGCCGTCGGGGGCTTGCCAGAGGAATTCGCATTGTGGGGCGCGTTTTTTGCTGACCTGTTTGCCGACGAAGGCGACGTCGATGTCGAATCCGGCGTAGATTTGGGGCAGTTGTGCGGTTTGTCCCCAGCCGAAGGAGGTGTATCCGACGTTGAAGGCGTGGCCGAGTTTTTGGGCGGCGCGTCGTCCGATGAGTAGGTTGCGGACGAGTGCTTCGGCGTCGATGGGGTATTCGTCTGGCAGGAGTAGCCAGGGTCCGACGAGTAGTTTTCCGTCTTGGACGAGTTTTTTGATTCGCGGGAGCATTTCGGGCCGGATTTCGAGATAATCGAGGACGGGAATGACTTGGCCGTCGAGGACGAAGGAGGGATAGGTGTTTTTTTCGAGGAGGGGAATGAGTTGGTCGAGGAAGTCGATGAGTAGCAGGCGGGTGTGCCATAGGGGCCAGCGCCACTCGCGGTCCCAGTGGGTGTGAGAGACGACATGGGCGGTGGTTTGGTTTTGGGTGTTGTAGTTTTTGTCGGTCATTCGGGGTTTGTCCTCGTGCGGTAGCTGCTGTGTTTTCTGGTGCCAAAGGTTGCCTGGGGGCGTGTTGGGCCGGGGACATTATCAAAGCGGTTTGGGCGATTTGCAAGTATCAATTCGGCATTTGGGGCTCAAGTGCGGTGTGTGGGCTGGTTGTGGTGAGGGGATAGCCTGGTGGGAGGTTTTTTGTCGGGGCGGCTGGCGAGATTGCGGAAAAGGAGTGAATGGTCTGGCCGGAGGGGCCGATACGACATAAAGAGAAGAGAGAAGGTGTGTTTGTGGCTGGGGTGCAGGTCGGTTATCGGAGCGAAGGCTATGTGTGGAATAGTGGCGTATCTGGGCGAGAAGGCGGCGGAGCCGATATTGCTGGAGGGGATCAAGCGGTTGGAGTATCGGGGGTATGACTCGTCGGGAGTGGCGGTGTTGGGTCCTGAGGGGGGTGAGATTCAGTTGGTGCGTTCGGTGGGTCGCATTTCGGCGTTGGGGGCGTTGTTGGCGGAGCATCCGACGACGGGTACGGTGGGAGTGGCTCATACGCGTTGGGCGACTCACGGGGCTCCGAGCACGGCCAATGCGCATCCGCATCTGGATCATACGGGCAAGATAGCGTTGGTGCATAACGGGATCATCGAGAATTACGCGACGCTGAAGACGTGGTTGATGGGCAAGGGGTGTTGTTTCAGGAGTGAGACGGATTCGGAGGTGTTGGCGAATCTGATCAGTGTGTTTTATCATGATCCGACGCAGTTTGACGGGGCGGCGGCGAGCGTGTCGGGGCGGGAGCGTCTGGCGACGGCGGTGCGTTTGGCGTTGCGGGAGGTGGTGGGGACGTATGGTGTGGCGGTGATATGTCGGGAGGCGCCGGAGGTATTGATTACGGCGCGTCGGGGCAGTCCGATCGTGCTGGGTCTGGGCAAGGGGGAGTTTATTGTGGCGAGCGACGGGGCGGCGATTGTGAAGCACACGACGCAGGCGATTTATCTGGGTGACAACGAGTTGGCGGTTATCACGCGGGACGGTTATACGACTAGTACGGTTGACAATGAGCCGGTGCACGCGCGGGTGGAGAAGTTGGAGTATTCGCTGGACGAGATTGAGTTGGGCCGGTTCGAGCATTTCATGGAGAAGGAAATATTCGAGCAGGTGGCGACGATGCGGGCGTGTACGAGCGGGCGGTTGCACACGGGTCAAGGTGAGGTTGTGTTGGGGGGGATAGCGGGGGTGAGTCGTGATCTGGTTCGGGCGCGTCGTGTATTGATTACGGCGTGCGGGACGGCGTGGCACGCGGGGTTGGTGGGTGAGTATTTGTTGGAGGAGTTGGCGGGGTTGCCGACGGAGGTGGATTACGCGAGCGAGTTTCGTTATCGCAATCCGATCATCGAGGAGGGGACGGTGATGCTGGTGGTCAGTCAGTCGGGCGAGACGATAGACACGTTGGCGGCGTTGCGGGAGGCGAAGCAGCGAGGGGCGTTGGTGTTGGGTGTGGTCAACGCGGTGGGGTCGACGATTGCGCGGGAGACGGACGCGGGGATCTATCTTCACGTGGGGCCGGAGATTGGGGTGGCCAGTACGAAGGCGTTTACGGGTCAGTTGGCGGTGTTGACGATGCTGGCGTTGTATATAGCGCGGCGGCGTCACATGTCGCAGCAGACGTTGGAGAGGTATGTGGAGGCGTTGTCGAAGATACCGGAGCAGATTGAATCGATATTGGGCCAGAGTGAGGCGATTCGGGCGGTGGCGGCGGAGTATTGTCATCGGGAGAATTGGTTGTATCTGGGCAGGGGATATCAGTTTCCGGTGGCGTTGGAGGGGGCGTTGAAGTTGAAGGAGATTAGTTACATACACGCGGAGGGTTTGCCGGCGGCGGAGATGAAGCATGGTCCGATCGCGTTGATCACGCCGGAGATGCCGGTGGTGTTTGTGGCGCCGCGGGGGACGCAGTATGAGAAGATTGTGGGCAATGTGGAGGAGGTCAAGGCTCGCGGGGGCAAGATTATCGCGGTGGCGACGGAGGGTGACGAGCAGTTGGGTCGTTGTGCGGATCATGTGTTTACGGTGCCGGAGACGCTGGAGGCGTTGCAGCCTTTGCTGACGGTGGTGCCTTTGCAGTTGTTGGCGTATCATGCGGCGGTGTTGCGGGGGCATGACGTGGACAAGCCGCGGAATCTGGCCAAGAGCGTGACGGTTGAATAGGGGGGCGTTTGGTGGTAGAGTGTTGGGGACGGTTGTTCTTAGCGCGGGCAAGATGCCCGCGACACGTTATGCGTGTGGTTGTTTTTGGCGCGGGCAAGATGCCTGTGACACGTTATGCGTGTGGTTGTTTTTGGCGCGGGTAAGATGTCCGGGACACGTTATGCGTGAGGTGAACGGGTGCTGTTTCGCAGGAAAAAGGCAGGTGTAGTGAGGGGTCGGGGTGGGGCCGATGAGGGGCGGTCTCTGGCAGGGGAGGATGTTCTGGGTGATTTGGACGATATTGAGCGTGCGCGGCACGATTTGGTGGTGGCGCGGCTGGAGGTGTTGGGCAAGGCTGGCGGGGGTCGGTCGGCGGGGTGTGGCGAGGTAGCGGGGCGGTCTGATGGGGGGTGCGAGGTGGCGGCGGATGAGGCGTCGCCGGCGGGCGTGGGCGAGGCAGCAGTCGTTGAGGGGGCAGGGGAGGTTTCTTCGGGTGACGGGGCCCGTTGTGTCAGTTCTCCCAGTCAGCCCAAGCGATACAATCGTCATATTCGGCAGATATTACATGATGATGACAAGGTGAGCGTGTTGATGCGGGTGCTGGTGTCGGGTGATATACGGGCGCATCGGTTGGCGCAGAGGTCGGATAAGTGAACTGTTGGCGGTGATGGGGGGGACAATAGGGGGTGTCTTGCGGACCATTTTGGTTTATAACAGGGCTTGACCGTTGTGCGCGTTTTTGCAGGAAGGGTGAGGAGATCGGATGGTAGGCGGCCTATACAGGTTTTTGTTGCGTTTGATCCTGGCGGTGATATTGGGTGTGGGATTTTATGGTCTGGGTCAGCTGGGGGTGCGTCGTTATCTGCCGGATGATTGTGTGCTGAGGGAGAGTTTCAGTTTTGAGCTGGTTGAGGGGGCGGAGGGGTCGTGGGAGGGGTTTGCGCGTGGTCAGTCGGTGGTGTTGCGGCGACTGGCGGCGGAGGAGCTGGAGCCTTTGGGGCGTCGTTACGCGGTGGGCGTGGCGTCGCAGCGGGGGTATATCACGTTAGAGGTTCGGTGTGGGGGGGCGGTGTTGGCGGATTGGACGGAGGCGTTTGCTGGGGTGGTGTCTCGTTATGTGGCGTATCGGGGCCAATTGGAGCGGGAGGCGGGAATGGTGGGGGAGCGTCCGGAGGATTGGCTGGGGGCAGGGGAGCTGGAGAGTTTTCGGGAGGCGGGTGCGGTTTACGCGGCGTCGCATCGTGAGCTGACGGAGCTGGAGATTGCGCAGTACGATCTGTCGTTGAGTTGTGCGGATTTGCGTGATCAGTTGGCGCGGGGAGCTTCGCAGAGCCCGCGTGGAGAGTTTGCGGCGTTTCTGGAGGGAGCACTTGAGTCGAGGGTGAGGGCGGACCGGGAGTTGAAGAGTTTAGGTGGTGAAGGGCACAGGCTGAGTCAGCAGTTGGTGGATCTGGAGCGGCGGGTAGGGGAGGCGGAGCAGGAGGGTCAGCGGGTGCGGCTGTTGCGGGAGCAGCGGGAGGCGCGTCGTCGTTGGGAGTTGGTGCGTCGGGAATTGGTCGTTCGTCGTGAGATGTTGACGTTGCGGGTGGCGCAGGAGCAGTGGGGGGCGTTTGAGGTGGAGGTTCGGGGTCGGCTGGCGCGGGCGGAGGCGTCTCTGGCGGCGAATATGGCCCGTCAGGAGGTGTTGCGTGAGGCGCGGGCGGGAGCATTGGGTCGGCTGTCGAGGTTGAAGAGTGTAGGGGGAGGAGCCGGGGGGGATGAGGCGTTGTGGGAAGGGAGGCAGGTGGCGCGGCTGATTGGTCCGGGCGGGTACAGGCGTCAGTCGGTGGCGAGTGTGACGCAGCAGGCGATTCTGGGAGGGGTGGCGATGGCGGGGTTTTTGTTGGGTTTGTTGTTGCCGGTGTTTTGGTCTGGGGCGCGACGGGGTCGCGGGGGGTGTTGTGAGTTGGGGCCATCGGATGAGGAGCCGGGGGGGGAACTGGGGCGTGCGGGTAGTCAGGCGGCGGCGATTGCGGCGGGGGCGGGTCGGGGTAGTCAGGCGAGTGGGGGGTCGGATCCGGAGCACTGGGCGGAGGTGATCGGTCAGGAGGCAGCAGGTCGGGGTTCGGCGTCGGTGGTGTTGTCGGGGGTAGGGTGTGCGGAGGTGTCGGTGCGGTTCACGGTGACGCTGGCGACGGCGTTGGTGCGTCGGGGCGTGCGGGTGTTGTTGATCGAGGCGGAGCGAGGCGAGGGGGGTTTGTCGGCGGTGTTTGATTTGCCGAGCGAGCCGGGGTTGGCGGAGTGGCGTGTCGGTAGAGGTGAGGCGGGGTCGATGATTCATGAGACGATATTGCCGGGGTTGGCGTTTATGGGTGCGGGGGGGGTGTTGTCGGGGTCGTTGTCGGCGGGCGAGGGTGGGGCGGTGTGGTCAGAGTTGCGTCAGGCGTATGGGGTGTTGTTGTTTTATGGGCCGCACGCGCTGGCGGGGGCGGGCGAGTCGGATTGGCTTTTGGATGGAGGGGATGTTGTTTTGGGTGTGGCGCGGAGGGAGAGCCAAGGGGAAGTGGATTTGCAGGGGGTGCGGGAGGCGTTGGCGGGGCGTGAGGCGCGGTGGTTGGGGTTGGCGACGGTCGTTTAGCCAGGGGGTGTTGGCGGTGGGAGCGAGGGGCAGGGTTGTTCAGGGTTGGATGTGGGTGCGTTGGAGGATTTGGCCTTGGAGGGAGAGGGTGATGTCTTGGAAGGTCATTTGGAGGGGGGCTTGGGCGAGGGCGTTTTGGACGAGGCGGGTGAGGGCGGCGCAGCAGGGGACTTCCATGTGGACGACGGTGAGGGATCGCAGTTGGGCGGTGCGGAAGATGGCGACGAGTTTTTCGAGGTAGGCGTCGGTGTTATCGAGTTTTGGGCAGGCGATGGCGAGTTGGCGGTTGGTGAGGAGTTGGTTGTGGAAGTCGCCCAGGGCGAAGGCGGTGCAGTCGGCGGCGAGGAGGAGGTCGGCGTGTTGGAGGCAGGGCGTGGAGGGGGTGAGCAGGTGTAGCTGGATGGGCCAATTGGTGAGGGCGGAGGGGGTGTTGGTCTGGGGATTCTGGTTGGCGGCGGGGGTGTTCCATTGTCGGTTCATCATGCCGGGGCAGGTGGCAGGTTTTGGTGAGTGGGCGTTGGTGTGTTTTTGGGTAGCGAGGTGTGCGTCGACGGCGGCCTGGTCGAAGTCGTCTGCGGGTCGTTGTTCGATGGTGATGGCTTCCTGGGGGCAGTGGCCCAGGCAGGCGCCGAGGCCGTCGCAGTAGGTTTCGCTGATGAGTTTTGCTTTGCCGTTGATGATGGCAAGGGCGCCTTCGGCGCAGGCGGTGACGCATTGGCCGCAGCCGTTGCATTTTTCTTCGTCGATTTTGATGATGTTTCGGGTGGGCATGTTAGGTTGGTCTCAAGGTATTTTGTGTTTTAAGATTTGGGTGGTCTGGATGCCCGCTTTCCGAAAACGGGCTCTCCGCTGCGCTCCGTGTCGCGTGAATGACAATCGTATCGCCTCGCGACAGTATTTTGTGCAAGGGCAGGATGCTCTCGCCACTGTGATAGGTCGCCCCCTGTCGGTAGGACACCCCCAAGCGCGGCGGCTTTACGTGGTAAAGCCTTTGGCGCTTGGCGGTGCCACCGGGCAGGGATTGTTATGGGTTGTTTATCAGGCGAGCATAGCGGCGAGGTCCTCCTGTGGTGTGGTTATGGGTTTTAGGTCGAATTTGTCGACGAGGACGTTGAGGACGTTGGGTGTGACGAAGGCGGGCAGGGAGGGTCCCAGTCGTACGTTTTTGATGCCGAGGTGTAGGAGGGTGAGCAGGATGGCGA
>CAYNXW010000042.1:0-13084 GCA_964401265.1 uncultured Pirellulales bacterium
ATCCTTACCCGAGTCAGGCCGCCGCCTCGTGTGCTTGTAAATCCGATCCACGATCGCGTCCTTCACCTTCAGGTTCGCAAACATCGTGTTCTTGATCGACGGATCATCCACCCGCGACACCACACTCAAATACCCCGCCGGCGATATGATGTCCTCCCACCCGATCGCTCCAACCTCACGATACAGCCTGTCCGGACCGTTGCAACGAAACGCCTTCAACAGATACAGCACGTTATACGCCGTCCGCAAATGCAGGTTCAGCCGCATCGCGTCAACAAGCGTCCCCTCCAGCTCCACACCCCCCTTGTGCGCACCGCACCGCGCATAACCCAAATCACCCAGCTCCCCCTCCAACCACGGCGCCAACCCCGGCCCACACGTCACCAGTATCCTGCTTGCCTTGTCAAAATCCATGGCCAGCCATCATATGCGGACAACACCCCACTGTCAAAAACCGATTCCAACTTCCGGCTCCGTGCCGCCCGGGACAAAAGGCCTCACAGGCCAAAAATCTACCGACACCTTCTCCAACCTGCTGGCCAAACGGGCCCTGCAACCCCCTACGCCCCCTCCGCCTACACCTGAGAGGCATCTATAAAGCGGTTGTAACGACCGCCCTGATGGGGTAAAATTACCAAAAATTGGCTGGGTGCGACTACCACCTCCAATGGGAACCTCCGACAGTACCATGGGTAACGTGATGCCCGTGCGGCAGCGTGGGTAATCTCAACAATTACAGACTCTGGGAACATGTATCCATGAAAGTCATCATTGCCGGCGCCGGTGAAGTCGGCTGGTACATTGCCGAACGGGTCACACGCGATGGCAACGACGTCACCATCATCGACAGCGACCCGGACAAGGTCCGACTCGTCGAAACCAACCTCGATGTCCACGTCGTCTACGGCTCCGCTGCCTCTACCGAAGTCCTCACTCGCGTCGGCATCCAACAGGCCGACCTCTTCGTCGCCGTCACCGGCCATGACGAAACCAATCTCGTCTGCGCCTCCGTCGCCCGAAAACTCGGCGCCGCACGCGCCATGGCACGCGTTGACGAGGTCGTCTACCGCAAAGCCCCCAAAATCTCCTATCGGCAACACTTCGGCATCGACGAACTCGTCAGCCCCGAAATGCTCGCCGCGCTCGAATTGGCCTCCTTCGTCCGAAATCCCTCCTCCCTGGCCGTCGAACATTTTGCCCGCGGCGAACTGGAAATGCAGCAGGTCAAGGCCGACGCCGGAGCTCGATTACTCAACATCCCTCTACTCGAACTCGAATTGCCTGAAGGGGTCAGAATCGCCAGCATCTGCCGCGGCGAAAACCTCATCATACCCCAAGGCGCCGACCACGTCGAACCTGACGATCTCATCACCATCGTCGGTAAAACCGAACAGGTCGTGCAGGCCCGCGCCGGATTCGAGGCCGAAGCTCCCCGCACCCAGAAAGTCGTCATCATGGGCGGAGGCCACACCACCCTCAGCCTCGCCCGAAGACTCCGAAGCCGTGAGTTCCGACTCACCATCATCGAACGATGCGCCGAGCGATGCAAACACCTCGCCGCCGTCCTGCCCAACGCCACCATCCTCCACGGCGACGGCACCAACCTCGCTTTCCTCAAAGAAGAACGGATCGACAACGCCCACGCCTTCATCAGCACCACCGCTAACGACGAAGCCAACATCATGAGCGCCATTCAAGCCAAAAACCTCGGCGCCAAGAAAGTCCTCGTCCTCATCCATCGACCCGACTACGCCGACCTCATGGAAAAAATCGGCATCGACCGCGCCATCAGCCCCCGCGCCGTCATGGCACGCGAAATCCTCGCCGTCCTACGAAAAGGAAAAGTCTCCACCCTCGCTCGACTCGAAGGCGGCCAAGCCGAAATACTGGAACTCACCGTAGAAGGAAAAAACTGCGTCGGCAAAACGCTCCGACAGCTTGAACTGCCAGGCCAAACCCTCGTCCTTACCCTCCAGCGAGGACGCGATGTCATACTCCCCCGCGCCGACACCCTCTTCCAGCACGGCGATACCGTCCTGGTCATTTGTCGCTCCGAACTTCACAAAAAGGTGGTCCGCATCATCGTCGGGGGGCTTTGACCAACCCCTCTTAGTCATGCCGAAAGACCTCATTTGAATTACAGACTCGTAATCAAGCATTTGGGAATCTTGTTGCTTCTAATGGCCGCGTGCATGGCCAGTAGCCTGCTCTGGGCCTGGCTCGACCGCGACCTGCCCGCCTCCAACGGCATCTTCCAGGCGATACTGTTCTCCATTATCACCTGCCTCGTCACCGGAACTGCCTGCCTCGGACCCAAAACCACACGCCACGATATCGGACAAATGTACCGAAAGGAAGCCATCGCCGTCGTCGCCCTTGGTTGGCTCCTCTGCGGCCTCCTCGGAGCCCTCCCCTACATCATCTCCGGAGTCCTCATACCCTACTGCAACGGCTGGTTTGACATTACCTGTGCCGGTATCTTCGAAAGCGTCAGCGGCTTCACCACCACCGGTGCCAGCGTCTTTCCCGCACCCCAGGACCTCCCCCGCGCCATCCTCTTCTGGAGAAGCCTCACACACTGGCTCGGCGGCATGGGAATCATCGTCCTCTTCGTCGCAGTCCTCGGCCAAACCGGTGCCGGAGCCAAATTCCTCGTCGGCTCCGAAGTCCCCGGCCCACTCGCCGAATCCATCCAACCTCGCATCCGACAGACCGCACTGCTACTCTGGAAAATCTACATCGCCATCTCCGCTACCCACGTCCTCTGCCTGCTCCTCCAGGGCGTCAACATCTTCGAATCCCTCTGCCATAGCTTCGGAACCATGGCCACCGGAGGCTTTAGCACCCTAAACGCATCCATCGGCCAATACAACCGCCTCGGCATCGAAATCACCATCATCGCCTTCATGGTCCTTGCCGGCACCAACTTCAACCTCTACGCCGCCCTCCTGAGAGGCCAATGGCGAACCGTCGTGAAAAACAGAGAATTCCAGGTCTATTTAGCCATCTTGGCCGTCACCATCCTCCTCGTCAGCGCCGACCTCATGCTCAACCTCCCCAGCCGATACCCCGCACCACAAGCCCTCCGCACCGCCGCCTTCCAGACCGTCTCCATCATGACCACCACCGGCTACTGCACCGACGACTTCAACTCCTGGCCCACCTTCTCACGATGGCTCCTCATCGTCCTCATGTTCATCGGCGGCTCCGCCGGCTCCACCGGCGGCGGCATCAAAGTCATCCGCATCATGCTCTTCGTACGCACCGCCCTGCTCGAAGGCGAACGTATGTTCCGACCCCGCGTCGTCCGCCCCCTCAAAATCGGCGGCAAAATCCTCGACGACGACCTCCGGCGAAGCGTCAGTACCTACGTCGGACTCGTCCTCGTCATCTTCTTTGTCGCCACCATCCTGCTCATGGTCCTCCACAACGAAGCCCAGGTCGGCCCCGAACGGCAACTCGACCTCGAAACCGCCTTCTCCGCCGTCGCCGCCACCCTCAACAACATCGGCCCTGGCCTCAACATGGTCGGCGCCACCGAAAACTACCTCTTCTTCACCCCGCTGGCCAAACTCCTCCTCGCCCTGCTCATGATCCTGGGCCGACTCGAAGTCATGGTCATCCTCTGCCTCTTCGTCCCCTCCTTCTGGCGACGCGACTGACCCCGCCACGCTAGCCCCACCTCCATACCGCGATTCAGACTGTCATTCCCGCGAAAGCGGGAATCCAGGGGGATAAGAAACAAGATTATACATATCCCCCTCATTCGGTTACCGTGTTCGGTCAAAGGCGTGTTTAACCCCCACTGCCCCTCCCTTCCATATCCCGCCCCAAACCCTTCTCTTTCTGCCTCTTCAAGAGAATCTGTGGGTCGTTAGACAGCCGAGTGCTACTTAAACCCTTGCAATATAGTACGATAGATGGCCTGGAGTAAAGTTACTTTCTGAAGCTCACGTGAAATCAGCCTGCTATTCTCGGCAAAACAGGTTGGGCACAGGGCCAAATTGGGGCAGGCGGCGGGCAATTTTGCCCTCTGGGGCCCCGAGCTGTTTTGCCGAGTTAAATTCGCTGATTTCTTCACCCACAAATTCGTCCGAAGAGCCCTCTTTCTCTTCATTCATAACTCATCACTCATCACTGTCTTCATCTTCGCCAGCAACGCCTTACGCGACTCCACCCGCAGCCGACCGTTCTCATAACGCCGCTTCTCATCCGCCGTCTCAGGCGACAACCGCGGCACCTCCACTGGCCGCTTCTGCTCGTCCAGCGCCACAAACGTCAGATGCGCCGTCGTCGCCACTGTCTGCTCGCCCGTATAGGGATCCTCCCGCAGCACACGCACCCCCACCTCCATCGACGTCCGCCCCACATAATTCACGCACGCCTGCAACACCACATGATCCCCCACCTGGATAGGCTGCGAAAAATTCAGCGAATCGATACTCGCCGTCACCACCTCCCGCCCCGCGTGACGCTGCGCCGCCATCGACGCCACCATGTCGATCCACCCCATAATCGCCCCCCCAAACGCCGTACCATAAGGATTCGCCTGGTCCGGCATCAACAAATACCGCGTCTCCACCGCACTCGCCATCGGCCGCTTCGCCTGCCTCTCCGCCATGATCACTCCTTACAAATGCCCCACCTGCCGACATGACCATTACGCAATTATACCCCAAAGGTCAAGAGTATTAGCAAAAAACCACACTCCTCACCCTGTTAACGCTCCACCTTTCCTCCTACCTGCCGGCGGCCCCAAAGCGGTAGTCTTTTAGTTGCGGCCGTAGGCCGCGCCATGCCTCTCCCGCTGGTCCCTCACCGGTTGTGCATTACAGCGCCACCCTCCCCACGAGGTCTTCATGAGAAAAAGTTGGTCACTACCCCAGGACCTTGGCGGTAAACTCCGACCTCGCCAGAGGTCGTTTTTCAACATAGGTTGACCAACCTTTTTGCGAGTTGAACCTGACATAATAAAGCCCGCAACCAACTCTGGCTGCGGGCCCACAAACTCAAGAACGTTTCAACAAAAAGCCTTTCGAATGTCACTTTTCGTTGAGTGAATCATCCTTCCAATACTTGGTGCCGGTCACGGTGGCCTGCAGGGCCAAGCCCGCTTCGGTCATGGAATAAACCTCTATGCCGGAATGGACGTCACCTTCGCCGCTGGCTTCTCCGCCGGTTTCACCTGCTTTGGCGGCAGCATCGGCGTGGCCGCCAAATTCCCAGCCGCTTTCGACGAATTTATCCATAACATCCTTGTCCTTAAAGATCAAAACCACTCGATAATCCTTCACGCCTAGGCCAATCCCTAAACCGCCCAGCGCCATTTTCATATAGGTCTTCTCGCCGCTGGAATTGTCCTTAACCAGGCCATATCCGCCGCCCGCACTGGCGAATATCAAATTCACGTTGGCATTACTGAAAACGCCATAACCCACTGCATCTTTAATCTTGTCCTTGGTCGCCGGTTCCTCGGTATAGAGGCGATGCAGAGTCTCTGTTTCCATGTCGTTCACCACCTGTCGCCTTTCTTCAAGGCTTAGGCTCTTCTTCGGCCCGCAGCCGGCAGTTAGTGCTGCAAAAACCAGAACCATCAAGATTGACAATGTTGTTTTCATGTTTATCTCCTTATTGATACAATCAGTTACCTTCTCATTCATAATGGTATGTTTGCAAAAAAGCAGGCCCACTATTCATTTTGCTGTTTCTTGTGAATCGCATCGAGCACCCCATTCACAAACCCCGGCGACTGCGCCGTACTGAACGTCTTAGCCAACTCGATCGCCTCGTTGATCACCACCTTCGCCGGCATCTCCTCGCAGTGCAACAACTGATACACCCCCAGATGCAAAATGCTGCGATCCACTTGCGAAATCCGCGAAAGATCCCAATGCGTCGCCGTCTCCCGAATCAACCCCTCAATCTCCCCCAGCCGGGCCCACGCATCCCGCACCCAGCCGATCGCCAGACCACGCGTCGCCTCATCCTCGCAGTACACCCCCATCAGAGCCTCCACCTTTTCCAGATTCGCTCCGCCCTGCACGGTCAACGCATGCAAAAACTGCATCGCCAGCACCCGCGCCGCGCGCCGCCGATCCACCGGCTTGCCCCCCGCCGCCTGCCGTAACGGTTGTGACAGATTATCCTGCTCGGCCATCCTACTCAACGTCATCCAATTGGCCCAACACCCGAACCATCTCGATCGCCCCCAACGCCGCGTTGAATCCCAAATTGCCCCCCTTGGCCCCCGCCCGATCAATCGCCTCCTCCAGCGTGTCGCACGTTATCACCCCGAACATCGTCGGCACCGACGTGTCCATACCTACTTGCCCCACGCCACGCGTAATCTGCTGACACACCTGGTCAAAATGCGCCGTCTGTCCCCGTATCACCGCCGACAGACAGAGCACCGCACCAAACTTGCCGCTCCCCGCCATCCGCTTGGCCGCCGTGGGCACCTCGAACGAACCCGGCACCCACAGCACAAATATCTGCTCGTCCTTCGCCCCGTGCCGACGCAGACAATCCAACGCTCCCCCCAGCAGCTTCGACGTGATAAACTCGTTGAAACGACTTACCACGATCCCGTAACGTTCCGACCCAACCTCTAATGCTCCGTGCAGCTCTTGCACCATGGCATGCTCCTGCTAATACCCCGTCATTGCCTCTCGGCTGGCGGCGACACCTCTACGTCGCCCCAGCCTCCGCCAGACGCCGACTGATTACCCCATGCTCTCACAGCCACAGCCACTACAGCCACAGCCGCTGCCTGCGCCTACCAGCCCTAGCACCGCCGCCGCAATGTCGGCCGGGCCCAGACCCTGCGTCGCCAGCACCTCGTCGCCGTCCAACGCGCTCTTGGGCACTTCCTGTACGTACAGCGACTTGACCTGCACCTTGCCCCCGTCCGCCGCCGCCGCACAAGCAATCTCGTCGGCAAAACCGCCCACGTAGTTGTCTTCCACCACCAGCACACGCCCGCCCTGCGCCCCCGCCAACTTCAACAGGGCCCCCGTGTCCAAAGGCAACGCATACGCGTCAACCAGCCCAACAGATACCTTCCCGTCCAACGCCGCAATACCCTTCTTCGCTACGTGCACCATATACCCGCTCGCGACCACCGTCACGTCCGTGCCCTCACTCAACGGCTTGAAACCTTCCGGACCAAACGTCTCGTCTTCGCTGTACAGAAACTCCACCCCGGGCCGCAACGTCCGCATGTAACACATCCCCTCCGTGTTGAGCATCTGCTCCGTCAGCTTATACGCCGATACCGCGTCGCTCGGACAGTACATCCGACACGCCGGCTGACCGTCCACCCGCCGCGAACGCGCAAACGTCCGCGCGAACGCCACGTCCACCAGACCCATCTGGCTCGGCCCATCCGCACCCAGCGACGCCCCCGCGTGCGAGCCGCAAAGCTTCAAATTCGCGTTGCTCACCACCGCCAGCTCGATCTGGTCGTAACCCCGCACCAAAAACTTGGCAAAACTCGATACGAAAGGTACCTTGCCTGCCGCCGCCATGCCCGCCCCTGCCGAAATCATATTCTGCTCAGCAATCCGAGCCTCAAAATACCGCTCCGGATACGCCTTGGCGAACATCTCCGTGAACGTCGAATTCTTCACGTCGCCGTCCAACGCCACCACCCGCTCGTCCACCCGTCCCGCTTCCGCCAACGCCACCCCGTACGCCTGACGCGTCGCCATCTTCTTGGCAGCATACGCCTTGCCCAGCCCTACCGCCTCGCACGCCTGGCCCAAAGGCCCCAGCTTAGACTGGCCATTGGACTCCTGCTTGGCCGCCCCCGGCGCCTCCAACGTAACCACGCCATCATCGCCCGACACGCCCAGCTTCTTGGCCAACTCGTCAAAGTCCTTCAGCGTCTGCTCCAACACGTCCTTACCCAAAGGCTTGCCGTGATAGTTCTTGCTCTGAAGCTCCCGAGAGCCCCAACCCTTGACCGTCTTAGCCACGATCGCTATCGGCTTGTCCCCAGGCTCCGCTTCCAACGCCGCCAGCACCTCGTCCCAATCGTGCCCGTCAATTACCTTCACATCGCAGTTGTACGCCGCCAGCTTCTTCGCCAGCGTCTCAGCACTCTGCTGCCCCGACACATAATCGCTCTGGCCCTGCCCGTTGCAGTTGAAAATCATCCGTACTGCTGTCAGAGAGTGGTCCACAATGAAATCCACCGCTTCCCAGATCTGCCCCTCGCGGCTCTCGCCATCACCGATCATGCAATAGAACCGACGATCCAGCCCATCGACCTTCGCCGCCGCCGCCAGACCAGCAGCCACCGAAAGCCCCTGACCCAGCGAACCCGTCGCCGCATCAAAAAACGGAAAGCCCCGCGCCGGATTCGGATGCCCGTCCAGCAGACTCTCGTGACGACGCAGCGTCAAAGCATCATCGAACGTCAACGTCACCGGATCAGCCTTGGTCCCCGCCAAACCGCCCAATTCGCAACAAGCCGCGTATATAACCGGCACCGCATGCCCTTCCGAGAGCACCACCCGGTCGTCGCCCCCGTGCCACGGATCCTTCACGTCGTAACGCATCACCCGATACATCAACGCCGTCGTCAAATGCAACAGCGACAACGCACTCGACGGATGCCCGCTGCCCGCCTCCGTGCACATCCGACATATCTGTTTGCCCAGCTTGACTGCCTTACCGTTCAGTGCCTTGACGTCTGTCATTCCTAACTCCAGCTAATATAATCAGTTAAACAAATACACCATCCCTGTCGAACCCGACAATCTACCACAACCCGACACACTAAGCAAGCCCATTATCTCCCCCCCAAACCACCCTCCGTCTAGACATCCTACAGATACCCCTTGCCCACCTCCTAAAGCCCCCGCTGTAATAAACGCATCTTTAGGACGCAGCAGACAAGCTCCCCCCAACCTTTGCAGCGATACCAAGATAGAACGTCACCCAGCAACACCTCCGCCATTTCCGCAAGAGCAAGATTGCAGCAGACATGCCAACCACTTTCCAACACCATGTGCCCCCACCACGCCAACACCCCGCGACAAAGCCCCCTACGTCAGTAGCGGTCTCTTATAACACCCTCTGCCCCAACCATGCCCCCAACTGTCATTGCGAGGAGGCCTTCCCACCCCTTCACCCCTTCAACTTTCAACCTTAAACCTCAAACCTCTCCATCCTCACTCATAACTCATGACTTCTCCCCTCCCCCGCGCTCCCCGTTTAACCGCAACAGATTCCCCAACACCCGCTCCTCCACCGCCGCCCGACTGCCCGCCCCCGCGTCCCCTTCCGCCAACGCCTGCCCCGCTCCCGTCGCCTCCCACACCGCCGCCCACGATGCCTCCCAACCCCCCGCCGCGTCCACCTCCTTGTACGCCCCCAGCACCGCCTCGTCCAACCGCCGATGCGCCAAACGCAACCACGTAGGCCGCTCATTATACAAGTTTGTCAACGTCCGCTTCTTCAACCGCCCATCCCGCGCCGCCCGCGCCATGATCGCCGACTCCCGCAACAACACCCGCGCCGCCGCCTCCACCCCCGAAAAATCCTCCTCCTCATCCACCGCCGCCGCCACCTCCCCAATCCACTCCGGCGGATTCAACCACCGCTCCCGCAGCTCGTTCAACTCCCGCGCCGCCGCCGCAATCCGCTCATACGCATTACTCCCCACCGCCTCCGCACCAGGCCGCCAAGGCAACGCAAACGTCTCAAAACACGTCGTCGGCGTGTAACGAAACCCCGATTCCGCCTCCCGCAACTGCGTCCCCATCCGCCGCGCCCATAGCTCGTGCACCGAACTATGCAACACCCCGAAAAAGTAATCGTCCGATCGCGCAAAGACGATTAATTGTGCATCGGGTAGAACCTCTTTATCCAACCACGCAAACAAACGGTGTTTTGTGACTCGCGGCGTGCCAATATACTTTTCTTTGCTCAAGACTTTTTCTCGTACTCGCCGACCTACGTCCCCATGCAACCACCACAACCTTGCGCGGCGAGCCTGTTTATTCTTCACACGCGACGGTTTGACCTCACGCTCAACATATGCAAAAGGCGCTTCATATAACGCAGCGATTGCTATGTCCTCTTCGGTTCTAAAATCGATAATCCAATTTCCCTGCGCTCTCCGCGTGACGTCCAGCCCATTGTACCAAGGATGAAGCACATCTAAATTCGATGTATTCTGCGGGTTCGGCTGTCCCAACAGTGTTTTAGCTGTCTCCCAATCAATATCAAACGCACCAACCTTAATCCCTGCCATGAAGGATATACCGCGATTCTCCACTAGCCCCTCAGCTTCTCCTGTATTTATCCCTGCTCTGAGGTTTGCGTTGATTTCTTCTGCTGTTCTTTCACCATTTAGTTCTCTTGTCTGTTCTTGCCCACTATCAAAACCAATTATGGAGACATGAACCGCTGCACCATCCAGGATCCAATCCTTGTCACTCCAAGCCATGAAGATATCGCCATGTTCTTTGACCCGCTCAAGAACACGGCGGTTGTCGCCTCCCCGAATTCCCTGTGTCGCCAACAATCCCACCCTGACCCTACTGTCCCGCACAATTGCGCTACTTCCCAACTCAAACCAATAGCAACACAAATCGACAGTCCTCGGCAGATCAAAACTCCTTTGCACGTTCTCTATGTATGCGTCCTCCAGTCCGTTCTTCCGGAACAATTTTGCTCCCAAAAACGGCGGATTCCCCACAATATAGTCCGCCGTCGGCCACTCTGCCGGCCCCTGGCATACCGCCCCTTCCCGCCATGCCGCAATCGCCTGCCCCTCCTCGTCCGCCCACGCTAATATCGCATCCCGACACTCGATCGTCTGCAAAGGCTCCAGAATCGGATCCCGTGGCGCGTTAAACCCGTTCTCCCGCATCCACTGCAAATACCCAATCCAGATCACCACCTGCGCCAATTCCGCCGCGTACGGATTGATTTCGATCCCATGCAACTGCGTCGGCCGCACCGTCGGCAACAGCCCCACCCCCGCATCCGCCCCGTAGCGAATCACCTCTTTTTCCAGGTACAACAACTCCTGTATCGCCACGTACAAGAAATTCCCGCTCCCGCACGCCGGGTCCAGAACCCGCACCTCCCCCAAATCATGCAAAAATCCCTGCAACCCTTCCTCGATCTTCTTCACATACCAGCCCGCCCCCCGCTCGCCCTTCTTCAGCCTGCGCTGCTGCTGAATCGCCGCCGCCTGGTCCCGCTTGCTCATCAGCTCATCACACGCGCCCCGCACCTCCGCCCACCGCCTCCGCAAAGGCCGCATAATCACCGGCTCGATCACCAGCATGATATCCTCACGACTGGTATAATGGGCCCCAATCTGCGCCCGCTTCGACGGGTCCAGCGACCGCTCGAACAACGTCCCGAAAATCGCCGGCTCCACGCTCGACCAGTCCTGCAAAGCCGCCTGCAGCAATATCTGCGCCTCCCCCTCCGTCAGCTCCAACGCCTCCGCCTCGTCGAACAACCCCCCGTTAAACCACGCGATGCTCTCCACGCCAAACGCCCCGCCGCTACGCATCTTCCCAAACAGCTCCGTCAGAATGTCCCGCAACTCCACCGACCGCCCGTGCCACTGCTTCAACAGCGTCGTAAACAACTCCTTCGGCAACAGCCCCACATCCTCCGCGAACAGACAAAACATGCACTTCATCAAAAAATGAGCCGCCGCGTGTGGCTCATGCCCCCGCTCCCGCAGACTCTGCGCAATCTCTCCTATCCTCGCCGCCGCCTCCGCCGTCACCGTCGCCGTCGTCACCTCGGGCCGCAACGACGCCGGCTCCGTAAAGATCCGCCGCAACAGATCCAGGTTCTCCGCTCGATCCAATTCCTCCAACTCGATCACGTGGATCTGCTTTGCTGTCCCCGTGAAATTCGTGTGGATCTCCGTCCGCCCGATATCGCTCACCACCAACAGCGGCGGATTCTCCAATGCCTCGCGATACTGGCACAACTGGCGATACGCCTCGTCAAGATTCTTGTACTTGCCCTTGCGCTTGTACTCCCAGGCGAACTTCCCCCGCCACCACACGTCGGCAAACCCGCCCGCACCCTTCGACCCCTTGCTCGCCGCCCCCGTCACCGCCACACTCTTCTCGAACGTGTATTCCGCCCCCGTTTTGTCCACATCCGCCGGCGTTGGCTGACCCAACAGCCGACACAAGTCTATAAAATGCTCATGACTTGCCGCTCGCTCCGAAAGCTCCACCCCTCGCCACTTCGCTACCACCTCCGCCGCCGTCATCGCTCGCCCGTGACCCATACCAATCATCCCTCAACCCCCAACCCTATCGGCCGCCCAACCGTTCTAATCCCCCCGTGCCCCTACCCACCATTCTTTTCTTCATTCATAACTCGTAACTCTCCTGAGCCCTTCCGCCCTTTCTGACCTTCCCCTCCCTTCTACCCCCCAAACGCCCAACATGCAACACCCAGCCCCTGCCACCTTTCCCGCCCTTCACACCCTTCGCGCCCTTCAAAACTTCCCCCCCTCTGCCTTCCGCCCTCAAATCCCATCAAGAACTCTTCTCTTCTCTGGGGGCTCCGCGGTGAGTATTGCCGGCCTGTGAAAATAGCGCGTAGGGCGGGCCGTGCCCGCCAATCACTGCGAAATCCCCGTCATCGGTGGTTGCCTTTTCTTCTCGTCTCCGCGCCCTCCGCGTCTCCGCGGTGAGTATTGCCGGCCTGTTAAGATAGGCAATCTAGGCAAGCTGGCCCTGTGCGCATTCCTGAAAACCGCCCCTCAAAAACACCCCAAAACCGCCTCAGTTTAGCCCAAAAACGTGTCAGTTTGACCCCAAAACGCTTCAGTTTGGGCCCACTTCTTGCAAGTTTTTGACGGTCGCTGACCGAATCGCGCACGCTACAACCGCTACAAATTGCCCAGCTTAACATTTTTTCTAAGAATTCCGCCGACACTCTTGCGCACGCACCCCCGTTTTTCGCCCCCAAAACCACCTCCCCCTGAGCGCATTTCGGCCGGCTCTCCCCCTTCTTTACGCCCCGACTCCTTAGCGGGCCGCCGCGAGAATTTTTTTTGCTAAGTTCTGTGGGAATAACCTCTTGG
>CAYNXW010000043.1:0-13077 GCA_964401265.1 uncultured Pirellulales bacterium
CTTACGTTTTTTGTTCTTAGAATTTCTTGTCTCCAAGGTGAACCTCTGGCTCCCTGCCTCTCCCCCCCCTTTACCCATACACCGGCAGCAGCGCCTCCCCACACTCCTTCACCCGCGGATTTCTTGCGTCCTTTTCCGACACTATCGGCTGCGCCACAGGCCAATCAATCCCGATCTGCTCATCGCACCACAAAATACCGTGATCGTCCCCCGGCACATACACGTCTGTACACTTATACATCACGTCCGCTACGTCGCTCAGCACGCAAAACCCGTGCGCAAACCCCTCCGGAATGTAAAGCTGCCGATGATTTTCCTCCGAAAGCGTCACCCCCACCCACTGCAGATACGTCGGCGACCCCCGCCGAATATCCACCGCCACGTCGAATATCTCACCCCGCACCACCCCCACCAGCTTACCCTGAGGCCGCTCCAACTGATAATGCAGCCCCCGCAACACCCCCCGCCGCGACCGCGAATGATTGTCCTGCACAAACACCTTCCCCAGCCCCGCCTCGCCGTAACGGTCTGCGTTGTACGTCTCCATAAAAAACCCCCGCTCGTCCCCATACACCGCCGGCTCAAAAACCAACACCCCCGCCAACGCCGTCTTCATCACCTGCATACCCATACCGTCACCTGTTTCTTCCGGTTAGCCTCAATTCGGCGACCCATCGCTTTATCAAACGCATTTGCCGTTTATGCGAGAGGCACTCAAAAGCTCCTTTGCTCCATAGCGGCCTCACCCCCGCCCCTGCGCCTGCTGCAAGTGCCGCATCTCATCCAGAAACACCGACGGGTGATTCGCCCACTTCTCCGCCTCCAGCGGCGAAATCTTTCGCTGCCCCACCAGCATGGCCAAGCACCGCTCCAGCGTCATCATTCGCTCTTCCGGGATATCCTTCGTCCGCGTCTGCAAAAACGTATACACCTGCTCCATCTTCCGCAGCCGAATCAGGTTCGCCAGCGCGTACGTATTCTGAAACACCTCCATCGCCACCTCGCGCCCCTGCCCATCCGCCCGCGGCACCAGCTTCTGACTCAAAATATACGCCAGCCCCAGCGACAGCTGATTCGCCACCTCGTCCTGCCGCTCCGCCGGAAACATATCGAAAAGCCGCGTCATCGTCCCCCGTGCGTCCCGCGTATGCAGCGTCGAAAACACCAGATGCCCCGTCTCCGCCGCCGTAAGCGTCCACGTCGCCGATTCCCGATCCCGCATCTCACCAACGAAAATCACATCCGGATCCTCTCGCAGACAATCCCGCAGCCCCTGCGAGAAACTCGGCACGTCCCGGCCCACCTCTCGCTGCGAAATCAGCGCCGACTGGCTCGTCATTCGATACTCGATCGGATCCTCCAGCGTGATAATATGGCAAGGCCGCTGCTGTGCGATGCGGTTGATAAACGACGCAATCGTCGTGCTCTTGCCCGAACCCGTAATCCCCGTCACCAGCACCAGCCCCCACTGCCGCTTGAGAATATCGTGCCACACCCCGTTCTGAAACCCCACCTCCTCCAGCGGCACCGGCTCCGGATCCAATGCCCGAATCGCCGCCGCCGGCCCGTTGCTGTCAAAAAACACATTGATCCGAAACTGCATCTTCTCGGTAAAGTACGAGCTGTCCACCGCCCGCTCCTTGAGCAGCTGCTCCCACTCCTTGTCCGTCAGCAACGCCCGCGACAACGCCTCCACCGTCTGCTTATCCAACGGCGGCCCCTTCATCGGCTGCAACTGCCCGTCGATGCGATAACAAGGCGGCGAGTCCACCTTCAAATGCAAATCCGACACCCGCAACGACCCATGCTGCCGAAAGTAATCCAACAACTGCCGCATCGACACCTTACGCTTCTCGTTCACCGCGTACACCGGCGCGTCTAGCCCGCTCATACGTGCTCCTTTGTGCTCGATGTTTCCGATACCCTCGCCTCATGCCGCTTCGGATAGCATGCCGGACAAAGCCGCCGACCGTCCGACAGATGGTACGTCTGCTCGTCCGCCTTCTGGCAGACATCGCACAACCCCCGACCGTACGCCGGCCGTGGCGTCCCGTCCGCATCGTACCGCCGCCGACGCTCCTGCCGCTCCTCCTGCACAATCGCCCATCGCCGCCGCCACAAACGCACCAACGCGATCACCAACAGCAACAGCGCCACCGCCCCCACCACGCCTGCCACAAACAGCACCCCCCAGAACAACCCCCGGAACATCCGTTCCAAAACATCCCGTGCTGCCTGTTCTACAATATCCATCGCCGACCCCATACCAGGCCCCTCGCCTTGCCTCCAGTATACCAACCACCGCACCCCCCGTAAACCCACCTGCGCCAAACCTGCCACGGCCGTCGTACCCACCTGCCCGTCGCCCCCGGCGCCTACGTCTACATCTACGGCTGACCCAACCCCCCATAAAGTCCCGCGCCCCGCACCGCGTTTGCACCTGCCTGAACACGCGAGACTGCCCCAAAAACTAACGCATTCCTCTTTTCTTGCCCCTTTCGCCGCCCGCCCGCTGGTGTTAAAATGCCCCAGCATGGGGGGGATGGATAACTGAACCGGTTCCTTGACGCAACGGAGGTCCTGATATGAAACGCATGAAACGACGCACATTCCTGGCCAATTCCGCAGCCGCCGCCGGCGCCCTGCTCGCCACCGGCTGCTCCGGTGCCGCACGCAACAGCGGCCAGGCCAACGACAACAACAAAATGAACCAGACACAGCGTGCACACGCCAAATCCGACGCATCGGCCGTCCGCCGCAACCGCATCGCCGTCGCTACCTACTCCTTCTGGCACTTCGAAGACAAAAAACGCCCCATCGAACAGTGCATCGACTTCGCCGCCGAGATGGGCTTTGACGGCGTCGACATCCTTCACGTCCAGATGGAACGCGAGGATAACGCCTATCTCCAATCCCTTAAACGCCGCGCCTTCGTCAATGGGCTCGACCTCTGCTGCCTCAGCACCCACCAGGGCTTCCTCTCCCCCGACAAAGACAAACGCCAGAAAGAAATCAAAAAAACAATACACCAGATCGAATTAGCCTACAAACTCGGCATCCCCATCATCCGCGTCAACACCGGCCGCTGGGGCACCACCAAGAAATTCGACACCCTCATGGCCAACCGCGGCATCGAACCCCCCCTGCCCGGCTACACCGAAGAAGACGGCTTCCCCTGGGTCATCGAAAGCCTCGAAAAATGCCTGCCCACCGCCGAAAAATGCGGCGTCACCCTCGGCCTCGAAAACCACTGGGGGCTCGCCCGCACACCCGAAGGACTCCTGCGCATCTACAAAGCCGTCAACAGCCCCTGGCTACAGGTCCTCCTCGACACCGGCAACTTCCTCGAAAACCCCTACGACAAACTCGAACAGATCGCCCCCCACGCCGTCCTCGTTCAGGCCAAAACCTACTTCGGCGGCGGCCTCTGGTACACCCTCGACCTCGACTACCAACGCATCGCCGCCATCCTCCGCAAAAACAACTACAAAGGCTACATCTCCCTCGAATTCGAAGGCAAACAAGACTTCCGCACTGCCGTCCCCAAAAGCCTCAGACTTCTACGCAAAGCCTTCGGCTAGACCCCTCTCGCTACCACAACCAAATACCGGCCGGGTCAGGACACTCACCGCTCCTTGCCCGGCCGATCTATTTCACCCTCATCACGCACCACTATATCACCTTCATAAAAGCGACTGCCTCCCCCCGGTACACACGACTCCCCCTTACATAACGCGGTACGCCCAAACACCCCGCTCACTCAGGACGCTCCTGCCGAGACGCCCGCCATGACCAATGGCCGCATTAGATTCGACTTTCCACCTGTACGACAATATACTGATACTGGAAAGAGTCTGCTGATTTGCCTGGTGGACACCGTTCTATGTCGCTACTAGAATCCAAATCCGTAGACCGCAATACCCACCGTGCAAACGGTCCCTCAAGGCCGGGCGAAACCCGCTATCCCCCCAACTCCGCACCACAACTACCCGAACCAGCCTCCATTACACTCTCACCGTCCCGTGTCGGCCGCCTCCTGGCCTTCATCATCGCTGGACTCGTCCTCCTCAGCCTCGCCGGCCAGCTGATCCGCTACCTCGCACACCGACCACACTTCCGCGGCATCGAGATGTTCAACCTCGACGTCGAACGTAACATCCCCACCTATTTCGCCTGCCTCATACTCCTCACCGCCTCCTGCCTGCTCGCCCTCATCACTTGCCACAAACGACGCAGCCGACACCCCTTCCAACTCCACTGGGGCGTGCTCTCGCTCATCTTCTTCATCATGGCCGCCGACGAAGCTATCAGCTTCCACGAAAAACTCATTCCACCCTTACGCGCTTGGCTCAATACCGGCGGGCTCTTCTACTACGCCTGGGTCCTGCCCGCCCTGCTCGTTGTCGCCGCCCTGGGCCTGCTCTACCGCCCCTTCCTCCTCCACCTGTCCCGCCGCCCCCGACGCCTCATCGTGCTCTCCGCCTCCATCTACCTCACCGGCGCACTCGCCCTCGAAATGATCGGCGGCGCCTACGCCCACATCCACGGCCAGAACAACCTTGCCTTCAACCTCCTCGTCACCATCGAAGAAACCCTCGAATTGGCAGGCATCGCCCTCTTCATCTACACCCTCCTCGACTTCATGGCCCAAGTGCACATGCCTATCCGCATCATCGTCCTGCCCGCTCGACCCCATCCAGTGCCTCCTGCTCCAGACACCACGACGCTTACGGATACATAGACTCTTCTAAACGTCGCATCACCCCGACCTCTACCTCGTCTCTGCCCTTGCCCCGCCCCGGGCCTCCAACCCCAAAATCATCCAAATATCCCGCTTAAGCCCCCCTTGTCTCTCTGTCGATGATACATTATGATGGTAACGGTAGAGACGTCGGTGCTGCCGGCAGAAACTCCCGATTAGCTCGAATCTCACACGGAATTTTCCACATACCAGGCTTTGGCAAATGACAGCGGGGGACATGGGTGTGCCTTTCATGAACATAACGTGCTGCAAATCGTACCGACTCGCCGCCGTCTCAGTGCTGATATCGCTGCTCACGGCACTACCTCTGGCCGGCTCCGTCCTCGACTTCGCCGACCAGGTCGTTGCCGAACTGGAGCAAAACGACACCCCCGAAACCGCCCAGAACCTCGCTGACATCTTCAGCCCCGACGTCCTCTCCGTTGGCGTCCAGGCCGCCCTCGACGCCGACACCGACGTCGATGTCTTCAGACTTACCGTCGCCGACGAAGACCGCCTCGAACTCCGCTTCGAAATCCTCGAAACCAGCGACAAAACCATCACCGCACTCGCCGCCGGCCCCGACAACCTCGCCTACTTCGTCGCCCAGAACGGCCTCTGGGTCGCCGACCCCAACCAACCCGACCAGGCCGCCGTCCTGCTCGCCTCCCGCTCCGATCTCGCCCAGGCCCTCGACCTGCCCGCCGACGCCGCCGTCCTGATCGCCGATATCACCCTCATCGGCCAACCCCAACCCGAACAGGACCAAACCCCCCTCAGCGTCGCCCTGGCCCTCGCCGGCGAGGCCGACACCGGTGCCACCAACCTCCTGGCACTCGACGTCGCCACCAACAACCTCTCTCTGCTCATCAGCCGCCAGCAAATCCTCAACGCCACCAACCGCGACGACGCCAGCCTCCAGTCCATCGCCGGCGATATCGACGGTCGGCTTTACCTGGCCGACCAGACCTCCGCTTCCGTCCTGCTCGCCCAGCCCGACGACCAACAGCTCTACGCCCTCGCCACCTATACCACTGCCAACACCCTCCAGGACGCCCTCCAAACCCAACTCCTCACCGACCTCGGCACCGGCGTTACCCCCATGCCCAGCACCGTCCTGGCCCAGGCCGAAGACCCCTTTACTGTCAACGCCCTCGTCATCGGCTACGCCGACTACGCCGTCCCCGACCGCGACGTCTTCTACCTCAGCCAACTCGGACCCGACTTCGACGGCACCGGCGGCATCACCCAAATCAGCATCAGCGACGCCGACCCCGAAGACGTCGAAATCACCGACTTCTTCCTGCCTTCCGAAGAACAAACCGACCTCAACCCCTCCGCCCTCGCCCTCGATACCTCCCCCCAGGGCCTCTTCGCCAACAAACTCTTCATGGGCACCTTTGGCCCCAGCCTTGGAGATGACTTCGACGGCGCCCTCTACACCGTCGAACCCGACGCCACCATCGCCAACTTCGTCACCGCCTACGTCGACACCGCCGGCGAACCCGTCCTCATGGACGACACCCCCGTCACCGGCTTCTTCGACGTCACCGACCTCGCCTTTCCCACCACCCTCGACGGCCCCTACGGCCCATACCTCTACCTCCTCAGCGAAAACATCGACTCCAACGGCTCCGAAGAAGGTGGCTTCAAAAGCGACCTCTGGCGCGTCTCCGCCGACGGCGTCGCTCAGCTCTTCGTCCCCGACATCGCCAACGGCGTCATCGCCCTCGCCTTCGACAACACCCTCGCCTACGGCCAGGCACTCTACGTCGCCACCTTCACCGAAGTCGACGACGACGGCAACCCCCGAGGACCACAAATCGTTCGCGTCGAACCCGACGGCTCCACCTCCACCTTCACCGACTTCAACGTCTTCGGCAGCCAACTCAACTTCGCCGACATCGCCTTCGTCCCCCTCACCGTCGACTCGCCCCTCGCCGGTCGCATGATCACCGTCGTCAAAGCAGGCCAAAACACCTTCCTCGTCGAAATCGACCCCTCCGGCAGCACCGATATCCAAATCTGGGCCGGCGACCTGCCCATCGGCGACGTCTCCAGCGGCGACATGGTCTTCGACGACGACGCCAACCTCATCCTCGCCCTCCAGGAAACTCAGCAAATCGCCCGACTCGATTACCAGACCGTCTTCGAGTACTCATTCAACGACCTCCAGATAAGACCCGAAACCGAAACCGTCGAACCGGAAGACCCCCAGCAAGACCCCACCGAAATCACCACCTATACCCCCTACATCTCCCTCTCCCTCGCCGGCCAGCCCCGCATCCTCCGCCTTAGCGACTCCGGCGACCCCGACGACATTCGTACCGAAGCCGGCCCCCAACTCCTCGACACCGGCACTGTCCCCGACGACGGCTCCAAACAAATCGCCTACACCTTCGACGACCAGGGCGACCTGCTCCTTTCTATCCAGAATGCAGGCCAAATCAGCCGCTCCGAACGCTCCGAACTAAACGCCTTCGACTCCCTCTCCCCCCTCCTCGACACCGACGACATCGACGACGCCACCGACCTGGTCGACACCCAGATCTCCCACCTCGCCTGGACCCCCAACGGCAACCTCCTCGCCCGCGCCAACAACGGCACCCAACCGCCCCAAGGCGAAGACCCCCCCTCCCAAACCTTCGACGACGTCATCCTCAACCTCGGCAACACCCAGAGCGACCAGTACAGTGCCGAGGTCCTCGCAGACGTCGCCGAACTCACCCAGATGAGCGTCCTTATCGAAGGCCCCTCCGGACCCTTCGCCTTCACCGCCGGCGCCTCCGCCACCCTCGCCCAAACCCTCACCGGCGACGACCTCGCCACCGGAGACTACACCGTCACCGTCAGCCCCCTCCTCGACAGCACCGGCGACTACGAACTCCTCCTCGCACTCGGCGGCGAACTCGACAACTCCATCGTCATCACCCAGGCCACCAGCCCCCTCTCTCTCACCAACGCCGACCAGCAGCGACTACTCCTCGAATACACCGGCCCGGGCCAAGCCACCCTCGAACTCACCCAAAAACCCAGCGGCGCCGTCGTCCAAACCACCAGAATCACCCTCGCCGGCTCGACCGCCCGCTCCTCCCTCCGCTTCGTCAACCTCGACGACCCCGCGCGACCCACCCTCGACGAACTCGTCCTGGCCGGCTCCCTAAAACAACTCCACTGCACCGGATCCATCCAAACCCTCGCCGCACTGGAATTCACCAAAGGACTCATCAACACCGCCAATCTGGGCCACGTCCGCGATATCCAAACCCCCAACTACCGATATAACGCCTTCACCGCGCAAAGCCTGGGCGACCCCAACCTCGCCGGCCGACAATGCCAAGCCACCCAACTCCAGAACGTCCACATCGCCGGCAACATCGATAACATGGCCGTCCTCCAGGGCGACACCACCAACTACTACCGCACCTTCCGCGTCGAAGGCGTCATCCGCAACAGCGTCGTCAACGGACGAAAACTCGCCCTGCTCCAGGTGAAAAATCAGCAAAATGAACCCGCCGCCCTCGACACCTCCACCTTCTCCTTCGCCGGCAAAGGTGGCTTCATCGGACGAACCCTCATCGAGCAAGGCGACGTCCTCAACAGCTTCTTCGCCGCTCCCGCCCGCATCCTCGCCTTCGAAATCGCCAACGGCAACCTCGTCAGCTCCACCGTCCGCGTTACCGACACCCGCGGCACCATCGTCAACCTCCTCGTCGGCCGCACCGACTCCGAAAACACCGACGCCGGCAACATCATCGACGCCACCGTCAGTGCCTCCCGCACCCTACTCGCCCTCCACGCTGACGGCGACATCAGCGGCGCCACACAGATCTCCGCCACCGGCTCCTTCAAATCGCGATTAGCACGCATCACGTGCGGCGGCCAATTCTCCGCCTCTGCCACCGCCTGGAAAATACAGGACATCCACGTCGGCGTCGACCGCCAGGGCCAACGACTGCCCGAAAACGACGACTTCACCGGCTCCGACTTCACCGGCTCCGCCACCGCCTACCTCAAACTCCAACGCCTCTCCGCCACCGGAAAAATCCGCGACGCCGCCATCCGCGCCAACACCCAGCTCGCCAGCCCCCGCTTTGCCGCCATCGGCGTCATCGACAACATCTACGCCGAGGACGGCCTCGAAAACACCAACATCGCCGCCGTCAAACGTATCCAGACCATCATGGTAGGCTACCTCCAGGGACGACGTCCCCACATCATCAACACCGACGCCAACGTCAGCGGCGCCTTCTCCGTCCGACGCCTCGGCCGACTCTACTACACCGGCAACCGCGACGACCTCAACCTCGACGCCGTCCGCTTCGCACCCGTACTCGTCGACGACGTCAAAGACAACTGAGCCGACACCCTTAACCGACGGGCGGCAGCGCCGTGCAGAACAGGCGGTGGCGACGCCCCTTGTGCCTCCACATTGTCATTGTGCCGTGGCCGGCCCGACCCAACAATCTCACCTCATGCCTTACCACTTACCCCTCCGTCTCTCATCTTGCCAATCATGTCAAAGACTTCTTCTCTTGACATCTGTGTAATCAGTGTAATCCGTGGTTTAAGCTCTGTCGTCTCTTCTTAAAGCTTTCGTGCCTTGGTGGTTTAGCTTCTGTTTACCCCTCTTGAGCCTTTAGATAAGGCGTAACATATTCCTTATTCCACCGATAAAACATGATGCTCAAGTGCCCTCCCCAATGTCCCGTGCGCGCCATGGTCTTGTCCCACCGACACTGCTCGAGTTTGCCCCGTGCGCTCTCATGCGGTACCGCCTGCTCTGCCTTGAACCCCACCCTGCCCGCCGAATCCGCCTGAACACGATCCATCGTCCCGAACACCCGGGTGCCCAGTCCCAAAATGAACCAGTCGCGCTCCGAATAAAAATTGACCACCTTGCCTTCCACGTGTCCCAGCGTGTCACTCAGATCATAATCCGGACTGATCGCCGCCTGCACCAGAATAACATTGCGAATCCTCACCTCCTCATCCAGCGCCTCCGCCACCATCACCGCCAGCCCCCCACCCCCGGAATATCCCAGCAAATCCACCGGCTGGGTCGGATGACTCCTGCGATACGCCCCTATCTCCCGCGCAATTCGCTCCGCCTCTTGCCGATTGCCCCGCTCATCCATCAGGTTCAACAATACACCCAATGGATACTTCCAGTTGTACGTGTATATCGCCGAGTCCACACCTGCGTCCCGAATCGCCCGCACACTCTGCGACACGCTCCAGTCCACCCCCTCGATCCCCGGAAAAACCCAGACCAACCCCCTCTCCAACTCCTCGCCCGTAGGCCCCACCCTCTGACACCCCCCAAATACAGATAACAACCCCATACCTGAAACGACAAGCACACACCGCGTGCTACTGACCGCACATTGCCACGTCATATCAAGCATACTCTTTCGTCAGTCGCCAGCCTTAACCAAAAGCCGCAGTCCTCTGCCACAGAAAACTCTATGCCTTGTGTGGATGCCTGTTCGCTCTTGCTCCCTCTGTCACCGCCAACGCATGCCCTCTTGATACTGAACGATAAGGCCATCACGTACGATTGGTGACTGCGTAACCACGCTGAATACATCCCGTCCCGCAGCGCCACCGCACCGCTGAACTCATAACGTCTTCTCAGTGCGCCACCGGCTCGCCCAACAGACCCTTCAACTCCCCCACTTTCTCCGCCAGCAATCCCTCCTGCCGCGCCTCCACGTTCAACCGCAACAACGGCTCCGTATTGCTCGCCCGGCAGTTGAACCACCAGTCCTGATACTGCACCGTCACCCCGTCCAGCTTGTCGATGTCCGCGTCATGGTACCGCCGCGTCAGCTCCTCCATCATCCCTGCCTTGTCGTCCACCTCAAAATTCATCTCCCCCGAACTCGGATAACGCCGCAAAGGCTTGATCAGCTCGCTCAAAGGCTCCTCATGCGCCGACAGAATATTCAACAAATGCGACAACGTAATCATCCCGCTGTCCGCGTAAAAATTATCCCCATAATAAAAATGACCGCTCAACTCACCCCCAAAGATCGCCTTCGCGTCCTTCAACGCCTTCTTCATAAACACATGCCCCACCCGCTCACGACGTGGCTGACCGCCATGCTTGACAATCTCCTCCTTCAACGCCCAGCTCGAACGCAAATCATACACCACCGTCGAACCCGGCTGCTTCTCCAGAAACGCCGCCGCATACAACGCCGTCAACAAATCGCACGCCACCGTCTCGCCCTGCTCGTCCACCACGATCAAACGGTCCGCGTCCCCATCAAAACAGATCCCCACGTCCGCCCCCTGATCACGCACCGTCTGCTTCAGCTCCGTCAGATTCGCCTCCACCAGCGGGTTCGGCTCATGCTTGAACGTCCCGTCGCACGTCATGTTCAAACCAGTCAACTCCAGCCGCGACACGTCCCCGAAAATCAACGGCACCCACTTGCCCGCCATACCGTTCGACGCGTCCACCACCACCTTGAGCCGCTTCTGGTGCGTCCGCAAAAAACTCAACACGTGCCGACGATAAGGCTCCGTCAAATCCGCACTCGTCTCCTGCCCGTTGCCCACCGTCCGCGTATGCTTCAACGCCGTCGCTATGTGTTTGATCTCCAATAACCCCGTCTGGCTCCCCACCGGCCGCGCCTCCATCCCCGATATCTTAAACCCGTTATAACGCGCCGGATTATGACTCGCCGTCACCTGCACCCCACCGCACGTGCCCAGATGATTGATCGCAAAATAAATCTGAGGCGTGTCGATCATCCCAATATCGATGACGTTCGCACCCGAACCCTTCATCCCCGCGATGCACGCCTGCGCCAGCGACTCACTGTGCGTCCGCATGTCCCGACCCACAATCACCGACTGCGCATTCGCCTGCCCCCGCGCGTAACCCGTCAGCAACGACCGCAAAAACTGCGCCGCCGCATGCCCGATCTTCCACGCCGCCTCCTCGTCCACCTGCTCCGGATACACCCCGCGAATGTCGTACGCCTTGAATATCGAATCATCCATCTCTTGTTTCACCTTTGCCTTGGGGTGAACTTGAATGTCCACACGCATCTTGCCCCACTCTTAAACCCCCTGCGTCTCTAGGGGGTCACGTTCAAAAATAGTACGCGAGCCTCTTGCACCCGACTTTCAACGGCTCTCCGCTACTCCTCCCCCTCCTCCTCCTCGTCCTCTAGGCCCTCGTAACCCTGCTTCCAACTCTCCCCGTCGTCGTAGTCCTCCATCTCCCGCTTCATCATCTCAAACATCTTCTCCTGAAGCGGCGCCAACTTCTGATACCACCGCAGCGTCACATGATGCGCCTGAAGCAAACCGTCCAGACGCACCAATTGCCACTTCTCCAGGCACTCCGGCTCCTTAATCGTACTGAACGGGTCGCAACGCAATATCACCCGCCCGCTGGCCTGGTCCCGACTGAAATATTCGCAATCCTCGCATCGCAACATGGTCGTCTCCTTCCTCGCCGCAGCCCCATCCACCCGCCATGCTATGACATCGTCCACCCAAAATCAAGCCGACAACAACCACCATAACCCCTCCCCTCCCTAAGACACTATAAGCGTCAACCCGCAATTTCAATCTGAAACGCCATACCGACCGACGCCACAATCACCACCCCCTGACGCTGCCCACCTTGCCATAAACAAATGGTCGCTTCGGCTCTTCAGCCTCAAATACCACCTCCCCGCCAACCGCCAAGCAACCAAAAAAAAAGGCAGGCTCTAAAAACCTGCCTTAATCGCTAAACAATCTGGACCCCACGCTCGCCTGACCTACTCGTCCAGATACTCCTCCAGCATGCGGTCGATCGCCGTGCCCAGCTTGCCCTCCACATCGTAGCGATCCTCCGCCAGGGCCTCCCGGATCGCCTGCACCTTCTCAAAACGTATCTCCGGCATCGACGCGATCTGCCCTAAAGCCCGCGCCGCTTCCGAAATCTCCACCTGGTCACGCTTGACTTCCCCAGCCCCTCCCGACGACGACGCCCCTGACGCGCCCGGTCTGGCCGCGCTAGGCCCGATCGCCTGGGGCCCCCCATAACTGCTGATACCGTGAATCTTGCTCATGGGTTTTCCTTTGCCTATTCTGCGTTTGGGTGTTGGCCTCGGCCCGCTCGTGGGTGGCGGCAAGCAACTAAATGTGGGGTCTGCTCGCCTCTGCTAGCCTTCCAGGGCCTTCCTTGGCCACTAAGTCTATCGACGCCCACGCTCCCAAAACTTGAGAAAAACGAACCACACCCCCCCTCACGCCCCATCATTCCTTTCAGCCCTGGAAAACACGACTTCTGCGCATTTATCGGACCGACCCTGCCCCACCTCAACACC
>CAYNXW010000044.1:0-13040 GCA_964401265.1 uncultured Pirellulales bacterium
TTCTGTAAAAAAAGTTTTTATGGACTTGCTCTTTGACGATGTTGGGTGTAGAATTAAGTTGATAATGAAAAGACCATTTTCCTCCTCCTTTGGGCGAGAGAGAGAGTAGAGAGCGCAAAACCTAATCTTTCTCTCGCTTTTTTTGCGCGCGGGAGGGGTCGGGGCACTTCGTTTTATAACTTGCTAATTCTTAGCAGTTTGCATCCAGGTTGATATTGTGCGAGAGGGGGATGTCTATGAGCCGGCAGGCGTGTTGGGCAGCGTCGGCGAGGAGTTGGGCGGCGTTGGCGATGGCGTCGTTTAGGGTTATGGGACCGGGTGCAATGGGCAGCAGGGCGGCGAGGGGCAGGTCGAAGGTCTTTTGGTAGTCAGGTCCGAGGGCGCCGGCCAGGGCGATGACGGGGATGTGTCGGGGTGCGGCGGCGTGGGCGATGCCGGCGATGGTCTTGCCGTAGAGGGTCTGGCCGTCGATGCGGCCTTCGGCGGTGATGATGAGATCGGCGTCGGTCATGTGCTGGTGGAAGCGGCTGTGTGAGAGAACGATGTCGATGCCTTTTTGAAGGTCGGCGTGGAGAAAGGCGAGCAGGGCGGCACCGAGGCCTCCGGCGGCACCGGCCCCGGGGGTGTTGCGGACGGATTGAGCGGTGGTCTCTTCAATGAGGTCGATGAGGTGTTGGACGTTGGCTTCGAGAACAGGGAGGTCGTGTGACGGGGCACCTTTTTGGCGTGCGTAGACGGCGGCAGCACCGTTGGGTCCGAGCAGGGGGTTCTGGACGTCGCAGGCGACGGTGAAGCGGGTGTCGTGCAGGCGTGGGTCGAGGCCGGCCAGGTCGATGCGGGCGACGTGGGCAATGCGTTGGCCGGTAAGGTGCTCGGTAATGGGGCGGTCGTGGGCATCGAGGAAGCGGACGCCGAGGGCCTGTGCCATGCCTGCCCCGCAGTCGTTGGTAGCGGAGCCGCCGAGGCCGATGATGCACTGGCCACAGTGTTGGTCGAGGGCGTCCATAATGAGCTGGCCCAGGCCGAAGGTGGTGGTGTGGAGGGGGTTTCGGCTTTTTGGGGGCACGAGGGGCAGTCCAGCGGCGGCGGCCATTTCGATGACGGCGGTGGGGGCTGCGTCGGGGGCGGTCCGGTCAGCGGGAAGCATGCCGTAGGTGGCCTGGACGGGCAGGCCTAGGGGGCCGACGACTTCGATGGTGCGATATTGCCCCTTGGCGGCGTTGACGAGGGCGTCGACAGTGCCTTCGCCGCCGTCGGCCATGGGTATTTGGCGGATGTGGGCGTGGGGCCAGACGCGACTGACGCCGGCAGCGATGGCGGCCGAGGCCTCGGTAGCGGAAAGGGCGTGCTTGAAGGAGTCGGGTGCGATGACAATCTTCATGGCTGGGCCTTGCTGGAGGGTTGATTGGCAGGGCGGTCGGCGGCGGTGGGCGGGTGCAACGGGGTTTGTAGGGTGAAGAGTTCGCAGTGGGGCTGGAAGGCGTCGTGGGCGTCGTAACCGCCGATGATGAGGGCACGGGGGGGCCCATTGGGTTGGGTGAGCGAGACGGCGGCAAACTCGTCGTGGGGGTGGATCATGGGGCCCACGTCGATGAGTCGGCGGTTGGGGGCGTCGTAGATGGAGGCGGAATCGAGGATGACGTCGCCGTTGGCGGGGGTGCCGGGGTCGTATTCGCCGCCGCAGAGAAGGATGTATCGGCGGGCGCGTCGAGGGTCATCGGGAAAGAGATCGACGCAGGCAACATCGGCGGCGCCGGGCTGGTGGGTGTTGTTGGCGGAGGGTGTTAGGGGCGGGCCCGGGGCAAGGGTGTCTTTAGCGGGGTGGTAGAGCCAGGTATTGTTGATGGTGAGGTTGCCGTAGACTCGCTGGCCGCCGGCGATGAGGACGGTGGCGTCGTAGAGGAGGATGGCGGCCTGGTCGTCGAGGACGTGGGGCAGGCGGGGTTTGCAGAGGGAGAAGGATTGGGAGGCGGGGTCGAAGATTTCGAGTTTGTCGGAGGCGCCGCCGACAAGGAGGACGCGGCCATCGGCGAGGGAGACGGCGGCGTGGTGGTCGTGGCGGGCGTGGCAGCGAGCGTCGAGGGTGCGGACGGAATAGCCGGTATCGGAGCGGGGGTCGGGTTGGAAGATTTCCGCGGAACGGCCGGCGCCAGTGATAAGGACGCTGTTGTCAGGCAAGAGGTTGAGTCTGGGGGCGATGCGGGCGGTGTTCATGCGGGCGATGGTGCGGCAGGTCTGGAAGCCGCTGTGAAAGAGTTCGAGGGTGGCAACGGGTTTGTTGTCCTGGCCGCGGCCTCCGGCGATGAGGACGTTGCCGTCGGGCAGGAGGAGCATGGCGTGTTCGAGTCGGCCGGTCTTGAGGGAGTGGGGCAGGACGCGCCACTGGCCGGTGTCAGGGTCGAAAAGGCGGTTCATGGTGACTGCGAGGGGGACCAGGCCGAAGAGTTGGCCGAAGCCGCCGGTGACAAGGACCTTGCCGTCGAGCAGACGGACGGCGGCATGGGCGACTGTGACGCCGGGCAGGGGGCTGGCGGCGGTGAAGTTGCCCCGGGCGGCGGGCTCTTGCTGTGGGTCGGCCCGCTGGTCAGCGGCAGCAGGTTGGGCCGATGCGGCGGGCGCGACCGTCTGGGCGTGGCATGGAGGGTGCGTTTGGGCCAGGGTCATGGCCAGTGTCAGGGCGGCGATACGTAAGGTGCGGGCGAACATGGGTAATCAGGTTCCCACGTTGAAGAGGTTCTCGGAGTCTTTGAGTCTCTGGAGGCCCTGGTCGACGTAGTTCTGGGAGATGTCGGTGGCGAGGAAGCGGCGCCCCAGGGAGGCAGCGACCACGGCCGTGGTTCCCGAGCCGCTAAAGGGGTCGAATACCAGGTGTTCCGGGTTGGAGCAGGAGAGGATGATGCGTTCGAGGAGTTTCTCGGGCATTTGACAGCCGTGAAAGCCGGCGCGTTCCTTGAAGGTGCCGCACACCCGACTGAAGAACCAGGTGTCTTCGTCGCCTTGGAAGGCATCGGGAGCCTGTTGGGGCCGGAGGATCCAGGTGTCGTCCGGGATCTTGCCCTTGGCGTTGGCGCGTTTGTCGTTGTAAGTGGTCTGCCGGGCAGAGGGTACGCGGACGAGATGGTCGTTGAAGATGTATTCTTTGGGGTTCTTAACGAAGTAAAGCAGATGGGTGTGGGAGCGGGCGAATTTCTTTTTGGTGCATTGGCCGAAGGTGTAGTACCAGATTACCCAGTTTCGCATGGTCAGTCCGATGTCGCGGGCGAGGATGCGCAGGTCGGCGACGTAGTCGTCCCCGATGGCGATCCAGAAGGAGCCGTGATCAGCCAGGGCGTCGGTGCAGGCCTGCATCCACTGGCGAGACCAGTCGATGTAGTCGTGATGGTCGACCTTGTCGTCGTAGTGGTCGTAGTCGTAGCCGATGTTGAAGGGCGGATCGGCAAAGACCAGGTCGAGGAAGGGCTCGTCGCCGCGTCGCTGGCGTTCGTCGCGCAGAAAGCTGATGCAGTCGGCGTTGACGATGGTGTTTTCGGTGGTGGTTTTGGGTGATTCTTTCTTTTTGGTCATAGCTGGTTCGTTTTCGGGTTGGGGGAGCGGTCTGGTTTGTGGTTCACGTTTGGTCAGGGCAGGGCGTTTTCGATTTGTTGGAGGCTCACGCCGAGGGTGGCCTGGATCAAGGGACGGCCCGGGGCGCTAGTACGCTTCATGTTTGAGCGCCTTCTATATGTAAGGTTAGGGGCGGTTACGCATGGGCTATGATACAGGGCGAACGGAGCTGGGACAAGGCAGAGTTCGGCGACTTATGGTTGTAATAGTCGAGGGTTAGAAGGATGCAAGTTTTTGAAGAGGGGTGCAGCGGACATGTGGCCGGCCGATGCGACAGGTTGTCAAGGGGGAGGGGATGTGCTAGGCTGGCGGGGTGAGGGAGGGGTCAGCGATGGGAGCAGGTGTTGGAAATAGCGATCAAGGCGGCGATAGGACTGGCGGCGGGACTGTTGGGCGGTCTGTTGGGGATCGGCGGTTCGGTGGTGCTGATTCCGGCGTTGATCTTTTATTTTAGTTGGCGAGGGCAAGGGTACACGGGTTCGTCGGAGCATTTGATCCAGGCGGCGGCGATGGTGTGTAACGTGTTCGTGGCGGCGCCGGCGTTGGTGGCGCACGCGCGGGCGGGGGCAATCATGCCTTCGGTGGTGTGGCGGGTGGTGCCGGCAGCGTTGGTGGGGGTGCTGGCAGGAGTGACGCTGAGCAACACGTCGGCGTTTGCCCAGGCCAACGGACGTTACCTGGCGATGCTTTTCGCGGTGTTCATGGGTTACGTGGCTCTGTACAATTTGTGGCGGATGGTGTCGCGGGTGGATCTGACAGCGAGCTACGAGGAAGGTCGGCCGGTGGCGACGGGACGGTCGTTGGGGATCGGCTTGACGATGGGCGTAGCGGGAGGGTTGTTGGGGATTGGGGGCGGTTCGGTGTGCGTGCCGGCGCAGCAGTTTTTTTTACGGCTGCCCTTGCGGCGGGCGATAGCGAACTCGGCGACGACGATTGTGTTTACGGCGGCGGTGGGGGCGGTCTATAAGAACGCAACGCTGGGGGCGCATGGGTTTTCGGCTTGGGAGTCGTTGTCACTGGCGGCGGTGCTGGCGCCGACGGCAATCGTGGGCAGCTATGTGGGGGCACGGCTGGTGCATTGCCTGCCGCGTAAGGTGTTGCAGGTGGTGTTTGTGGTGTTCATGGGGTTTGTGGCGATTAAGGTGATGGGCAAGGCGATGGCGGCGGGCGCGATTGATGGCCCCGGCCGAACGGTCGAGTCGTCGCAGCACCAGACTGAGCATCAGGGTAACTGAGGCGTAAGAATCAGGGCGAGCCAGCATATGGGAAGTTCACTGTTTCGTCAGAGTCGCCTGGTCAGCGGGATCACGTTGTTGAGCCGACTGACGGGGTTGTTGCGGGATGTGATTCTGGCGTACTGGCTAGGCAATAATTGGATACAGGACAGTTTTAAGTACGCGTTTCGGATACCGAACCTGTTTCGGTCTCTGCTGGGCGAGGGGGCGTTGGCGGCGGCGTTCGTGCCGGTGCTCTCGGAGAAGTTGACGGCGGGAGACAGATCGGCGACGCAGCGATTGTTGAGCACGGTGGCGACGCTGCTGGCGGTGTTGCTGGCGGTGTTGACGCTGGCCGTGCTGGGGATCGTGGCGGTGTTGTACGCAGCGGACCCGGCTGATGGGCATCGGCGGCTGATTCTGCTGCTGACGGCGTTGATGGCGCCGTACATGATTCTGGTGTGTCTGGTGGCGCTGTTCGCGGCGGTGCTCAACTGTCTGGATCGCTTTGCGTTGGCGGCGTTCATGCCGGTGCTGTTGAACGTGTTTCAGATTGCGGCGCTGGCGGCGGCGCCGACGTTGCTGGCGGGCGTGCTGCCGGAGCAGTCAGACCAGATATTTGTCGTGGGGTTTTCGGTGCTGGCGGCAGGGGTGGCGCAGTTGGCCCTGATGCTGCGGGCGCTCAAGCGGCAGGGGTGGCGTTGGGGTTGGCGTTTTGATGTGCGTGCAGCGGAGGTGCGGCGGATCGCGTTGACGGCGGCGCCGATGATTGTGGGGCTGGGGATTTTGCAGTTTGGCGCGTGGCTTGATGATACGATCATCGTGAAGCTTACGGCGACGGAGGGCCAGAGCGGTTTTGAGCTGCTGGGGCGGACGATTGCTTATCCCTTTGCGGAGGGGACGCTCTCGTCGGTGGACCAGGCGCGTCGTCTTTACCAGTTTCCGCTGGGGGTACTGGCTATCGCGCTGGCGACGGTGGCGTTTCCGACGTTCAGCCGATACGCGGCCAATAAGGACTATGGGGCGTTGGCCGGTTCGGTCCGTTCGGCGTTGCGGCTGGCGCTGTTCGAGGGGATACCCTCGGGAGTGGGGCTGCTGGTGTTGTCGGAGTTGATCGTGCGGGTGGTATTCATGCGGGGCAACTACACGGCGGCCAATACAGCGGCGACGGCGCACGTGCTGCGGTTTTACAGTCTGGGGATCTGGGCGTATTGCAGCCAGCACATTATTTTGCGGGCGTTTTACAGCCTGGGCGACACGGTAACACCTTTGTGGGTGATGGCGCGGACTCTGGCGGTGGCGGTGGCGATGAACGTGACGCTCTTGTGGGTGGAGGGCCTTGGCGCGGGGGTGTTTGGGCTCTCGACAGCGGTGATGGTGGGCTTGAACGTGGTGATCCTGGGCAGGCGGCTGGGTCGGCGGCTGGGGGCGTTAGACGTGGGCGACGTGCTCTGGTCAGCCGGCAAGACACTTACCGCAAGCGTCGCCATGGGGCTGGCGGTCTACGCGGGACGGGAACACTTGCCTATCGAGAACAAGTACCTCTTGTTGCTCGCCTGCGTGGGGATCGGGCTGGCGGTGTTCTTCGCCGCGGCGTTGGCATTGCGCCAGCGGGAGGCGTGGGAGATGCTACGCTTGCGGCGGCGTTGAGGCCTTGCCCCGCATTCTTCACGGACCTTCGTTATGCAGCAGTCCTTTTGCCCCGCTGCTGCGTTCTCGGCGCGAACAGGGGACAGGCAAAGCGGCATCGGCAATCATGCCGAGCGGAGCTTTTCCAAGCCTGGGAGGCAGCGTTGGCTTTGCAAAACCGCACCCGCCACCGGTGGTCACAGCGCAGAGCCTCTCAAGAGGTCCGCCGACTCGGCACCAGGGAGCCATCTCTGGAGCATGATGGGCCTGAGTGACAGACACGCGAGCATGGGCCCAAGGTCGGGCCTATCGTTGCTGGGGGGTTTTCTCTGGCTTGGCTTGCTTCAACTTTTCCAGGGCGATGATTTCATCGTGCTTTTCGATTTGCGCCTGTTCCCGGAGTTGTTTGACGAGTTTCTCCTGAGCATCGCGGACTCTTTCCTGTTTGAGTTGTCGCTCGATAGCCGGCTTGATTTGTTCGAAGCTGGTGGTCTGGGGGGGAGTGACGCTGAGGACTTTAACGACTTCGAAGCCCTCTTTTCCCTTGAGCGGGCCGATGACGGTGTTCTTTTTCAGATCGACGCTGATGGCAGCGGCGACCTCGGGGCCCAGTTTCTGCTTGATCTGAGCCAGGCCCGCGCGAGGCAGCGTACCTTTGTGAGCTTTGTCAGGGGCGCTGGAGTGTTCCGCCACGAGTTTGGCGAAGTCGGCGTCGGCGGCCCGGGCGAGGTCGGCCACTTTCTGAGCGGCTGCCTGGTCCTTGAGGGTGATGTGCTGGAGATTAGCCTTCATGGGGCGTTGGAAACGGCCGATGTTCTTGTCATACTCGGCACGGAGCATCTCTTCCGTAAGAGGTCCCAGTTCGTTTTCAATATCCATAGCGAGGATGCGGTTAGCCAGATAGCCGTCGGCGAAGAGTTCCATGATGTAGGCATTGGCCGGGTCCTGGTCGAGGCCACGCCGTCGGGCTTCCTGGGCTCGAATCTCGATGTCGGTCCATCGCTGGACGGCGCTGATTCTGTCGGTGGCGGCGCCGTGATCGATCATGGCTTGTGCCTGCCACTCCGTCAGTTCTCGACCGTTGACGCTGGCAAGCACCTTTTGGTCGCCGGTCACGGGCTTGGGGCCGTTGAGCGTACTCTTCTGGCAGCCCACGAAACAACAAGCCGCAAGTGTCGTCAGAACATAGATACCGAGTTGTCTGCCGATCGTCATGGTTTTGCCTCCGCAAGCAAGGTCGATGGTTCAGTCTTCGGTCACGGTTTGCAGATCGAATCGCTTTTCGATGTTCTTCGGGTCAAAGTGCAACAGTGCGAGCAAGCCCTGGGAGCGTTGGAGGAGCATCTGGGCGGAGAGGGGCTTTCGCCGCAGAAATTCCTGGGGCGTGGGCGGCTCGATTTGGAGGTTCTGGAAGACCAGACAAGCAAGGTCGCGTTCGCTTTCGAGCACGGCCAGGCCAGCAGCATCTTCTTGTCGGCGTTGCTGAGAAAGTTCCAGGGCGTCTTGCAGCATCGCGCCCTGTTGGGCGAGCATTTGCCGGGCGTAAGCGGCATATTGGGGATTCTGCTGGACCATTTGCTGGATGCGATCAAGCTGGCTTCGGATACCATCGAGGGTTTGCTCACGCAGCGGTCCGGCGCTGGCGGGAGCGTTGGGGTCGTCGAGCAGGGCCAGATTGGTCGCCTCGACGGCGTCGGGCCAGTTGGGTTCGGCCTGGACAGCAAACTTGTGGGCGTGCTGTTTGGCCAACTCAAAGGCTTTCAGATCTTTAAGATCCTGTTCAACCCGTTGGTAGAGTTCACTGTCGCTGGCCTCGCCAGTGACCAGCTTGGCCGGCCCGGCGGTGCCGTCGTCGGCGAGGGATTCGGGTGAGCGTGCCTTGTCGACGTTGACGACGCGGACCAGGAAGCCAACATTTCCGCCTCTCGGCAGCGAGCCGAAGGCAGGGCCGACATTCTCATAAAGCCAGATGGGCCGTTCGTCCGGTACGGCGGTTGCCGCCTGGTGCAGTGGTTGGCAGTGCAGCAGGACCGTAGTAAGGTTGAGGGGCTCGGCGCCGGGGTTTTGCAGCTGAGACCGGCCAAAGGGCGCCTGGGCCGCACTTTCGGCGCTGAGGTAATCGGTGCGGGCGTAGCTGAGTTTGAGGGCCGAGTCGGCGTTGAGTTTTTCGGCAAGCTGGGCAAAATCGACAGCCTGTTCGGCACGTTGGGCCAAGCTGAGCCCTTCGAGGGTAGCAACGGGCAGGGCCTCCTGGGCGATGTTCTTGGCCTGGTTGAGCAGCGTTTCGGCACGTTGCTGGGCCTGCTGGCGTTTGTAGAAGGTCTTGGCTCGCAAGGCCGCTTCGTCATAGTCGAGTTGTCGCTCGGTGGGGCCGCTGTCGTCACCCGCAGGAGGCGTGACAGTTTCGGTAAACATATGTCGATTATCGCTCCAGAACTCGCGAATCCGTGCTTCCTGTTCGCCGGGAGCCAGTTGGGCGAATTCGTCGCTGACCAGCTCTTGTGCTTCATCAAGGCTGACCTGGAGATATTCCACCTCAACGCGGTCGGGTAGCATGTATCCGAAGGCGTGGGGATTGTCGTCGTCGGCATCCTGCGGGTCGGCCTCGCGGTGGGCTTGAAACTGCTCTTCAATCTGCTCAGGCGTGGGCGCCGCGACCTCGTCGCGGAAGAGGTCGGCACGGAAGCGGACGAACGTGCCCCCGATAGTCTCCAGTTCCACCTGATTGGCAACGGCCTGTTGCAGCTCGGGTTCGCTCAGGTTAAGCGTGCTGCTGACCATGTCGGCATAGCGTAGGATGGCGATATAGTTGGCCAAGGCAGAGCGCTGGGTGTCGTAGGCGATGCGCAGCTTCTTGCTGACGGCTTTGAGGCTCACGCCCTGTGGCCGCGCCTTGAGCAACGCGGAAACCTGATCGTCCCGGGCAGCCAGTCCGGCATGTTGCGCTTCGAGGCTCAGCAGCAGGTAGTGCAGCGACGGCTGGCTGTGTTCAGGGGAGGTAAGCTGGTCAATGGCGAGTTTGACGTTCTCGGCGGCATCCTTATCGAAGGCCCAGCCTGCCTGCATGGCCTGCTGATAGAGCATTTGACGAATGCCCGGGCCCATTCGACCGTCATTGAAGAACAACGCGTAGGTCATCAGCGGCGAGTATTGCCCGATGCTCTTGAACCCGGGGACCTTATTGAGTTTGCCCGTCGCGACCATCTGGTCGATACCGAGGGTCTGAAGCACTTGGATTTCCATTTCCGCCTGCCGGAGCATGGCGGCGGTAACCTGCACTTCTTCGCCAGAGGGACTGTTCACGGAAAAGCGAACCACAGTGCCCGGGTTGCGACCTCGGTTGCCTCGGAAGAAGAAATTGGGCAGCCCAAAGGCGAGCATAATAACGAAAACGATACCAACTAGAAGTTTCTTATTATTCTTGCGAAACCACCGCATGACCGTCATGGATATATCTCCGTTTGCATAAGAGGCGTCGAATAAAAAAACGTAGTCGGTAAGTATACTGCCCACGGCAGGTTGTGGCAATAGTGAACCGGTGGACGATTGGCGCAGTAGTACGGCATGCGGGGAGCTGAGGGGGAGTTTCCCGGCTGATGGGGCAAAGTGTCCGAAGAGTTTTTTGGGGATGAGCAGGCCGTTTTGGGCCCCGCTTGGCGACTGGCGTAAAAAAAAACCGGTTGACAGGGCCATAGTGGTCGGTTAAGCGATTTGGCCTGCCACCAGGGGCAAGTTGAGGCGATTTTTGGCCCGGGCCGGTCGTTTGGACGATAGAATCCTCCAGCGTGGGGAGCTATTAAGGTGGGAGCGGCGGAGCGGTTGGCGAGCGGCGATACTAACGTAAAACATTATTATGTAGAAGATTACGCTTATGAGTAGCACGAAGAGCGTCAAGAACGGCGATTCACTGGTTATCGTAGAATCACCGGCCAAGGCCAAGACAATCACGCGATATCTGGGCAAGGGCTACCAGGTGCTCGCGAGCATGGGCCATGTGCGGGACCTGCCGAGCAAATCACTGGCAGTGGACGTAAGTCACGATTTTGAGCCGACTTACGAGGTTTTGCCGACCCGAAAAAAGACGATGACCTCACTGAAAAAAGCCGCCAAGACAGCCCCTATGGTCTATCTGGCAACTGACCTTGACCGCGAGGGAGAGGCCATTGCTTGGCATTTGAGCGAGGCCCTCAACATCGAAGAGGCCCGCCGCCGTCGTGTGGTCTTTAACGCCATCACCAAAGGGGCTATCCAGGAGGCGTTTTCCCATCCGCACGAGCTGGACCTGGACAAGGTGAATGCCCAGCAGGCACGGCGGATTTTGGACCGGATTGTGGGCTACGAGATCAGTCCGCTGTTGTGGAAGAAGGTGGCCCGGGGGCTATCGGCCGGTCGGGTGCAGTCGGTGGCGGTCAAGCTGATCGTGCAACGTGAGCGCGAGATCCGGGCGTTTGAGCCTCAGGAATACTGGAAAATCACCGGAGTATTCAGCACGGCCGATGAACCGGCACTGACGGCCACCTACGAGACCTTGCTGGCCGAACTGGCCGAGGAAAAAGGCGCCACCACCGCCAAACGGGCCCAGTGGCTCTCGGAGCACAGCTGCGTCGAGGCTCAACTGACAAGCGTCGCCGGCAAAAGCTTCAGGCCCGATAACGAGCAAGAGACCTCGCGGGTGCATACGGCGTTGCAGGAGGCGTCGTTTCATATTTCGCAGGTGACGACCAAGCGAACGCAGTCATCGCCGCCACCACCTTTTATTACATCGACCCTGCAGCAGCAGGCGGCCAACCGGTTGGGGTATTCCACCAAGCGGACCATGCAGCTGGCACAGCAGCTTTACGAAGGGATGGAGCTGGGGGGCTTGGGCAGCATTGGGTTGATTACCTACATGCGTACCGACAGCACCCAGCTGGCTCCCGAGGCCGTCCGTCACGTGCGGGATTTTGTGGGCGAGCACTACGGGGCAGAGTATCTGCCCGAAAAACCTCGCGGCTACGGCAAGAAGGCTCGCGGCGCACAAGAGGCCCACGAGGCCATCCGCCCCACGGATGTCTCCATCACGCCTGAGAGCATACGGAACTATTTGGACAATGGCCAGTTTCGCCTGTACGACTTGATCTGGAAGCGCTTCGTGGCCTGTCAAATGGCCTCGGCCAAGTGGGACGTAACCAGCGTCTCTATCGCCGCGCCGAGCGAAGTCGGCGAGGTAGTCTTTCGGGCATCGGGCCGTAAGCTGGTCTTTGACGGCTTCATGCGGGCCTCGGGCTTGACCATCAGTGCCGGCGAGCAGTTGTTGCCCGATTTGGCTCAGCAGCAGCAGGTCTGGCCCGTACGCGTCGCGCCGACGCAGCACTTCACCTCGCCCCCGGCACGCTTTACCGAAGCGTCGCTGGTCAAAACGCTCGAAGCGGAAGGAATCGGCCGGCCAAGTACCTATGCGTCGATCATTTCGACGATCCAGGACAGAGGCTACGTCGAACAGTTGGAGCGAAAGTTCCATGCCACCGACCTGGGAATGGTCGTCACCGACAAACTCGACGAACATTTTCCCCGAGTAATGGATGTCACCTTCACCTCGGCTATGGAAGAGAGCCTCGACAAAATCGAAGAGCAGCATTTGAACTGGGTAGAGGTGCTGCGCGAGTTTTACGGGCCTTTCAAGGAAAACCTCGAGCGGGCTCACGAGGAAATGCGTCATGCCAAGGCAGAAATGCAGCCTTCGGACTACAAGTGCCCCAAGTGCGAGGCGCCCCTGGTCTATCGTTTTGGCAAGAACGGCCGGTTCTTGTCCTGCAGCACCTATCCCGACTGCAAGTTTGCGGCCCCGGTCGATCGGGAAGGCAAGATCGCAGCCCCGGAGACCACCGAGCATGCCTGTCCCACCTGCGGCAAGGCGATGATACTGCGTCAGGGCCGCTTTGGACGGTTCTTAGGTTGCAGCGAGTATCCCGAGTGCAAGACGGTGCAGAAGCTGGACAAAGAGGGCAACCCCCTGCCGCCCAAGGCGCCGCCCAAACCCAGCGGCGTGCGCTGCTACAAGTGCGAGGGGGACCTGGTCATTCGCGAGAGCAAACGCGGGCCCTTCCTGGGGTGCGGGCGTTTTCCCAAGTGCCGCACGATCATCAGCATGAAGCAGTTGGACCATCTCAAGGAATTGCAGAGTGCGGGCACCTGGCCTCCGGCGACCACGGAGGAAGCCGACGAAATGCTCGGCCGAAAGAAAAAGGCGGCTACCACCAAGGCAGCGGCTCCCCGGACCAAAAAGGCCAAGAAGACCAAGAAGGCCTCAACGTCGCGCAGCAAGAAGAAGGAGTCGACCTAAACCACATTCTTCATGCGACGTCGAGAGTATAACCATAACTGCCTTACCTAAAGACAGTTACGAAAAATACGAACACAGCGCATGCCCACCCCCCGTTTCCAGCGAGGGTTCTTGGTCGGCTCCAAGGGCCAAGGCCTTAGCTTCCGGGGGCATACAGGTCTGCATCGTGCTGACAGATACAGCCGACAGCGCTGCCGCCGGGCCCGAAACACCGCTGAAAAGACGCCAGCGTCAAAAGCCCACGTTCAGCAGGAATGGGCGTAACGTATTGT
>CAYNXW010000045.1:0-968 GCA_964401265.1 uncultured Pirellulales bacterium
CCTGACCTGTCTCGCCCCGCTATCGCATGAGCATGTGCCCACCCCACCTTGTCCTTACCACCACCCCCAAACACCATTGAAGCCCCCCATCTTGATGGGGGGGGAGACTTTCGACCACATTGCACTTACCTGCCACCCCACACCTCTTCTCACCTCCCCACTTTACACAACAACTCCCCATCCGCCACCCACATCGCAAAGAAAGGCCGCCCCCCCGACCGCTGCCGCAACAAAATCAGAAAAGGCCGATCAAACACAAACTCGCAAGGACGACTCGCTTTCACCACAACCTGAGCACCCGACCTCACAAACGCCCCGCTCCGGTCCAACCGAAACTCGATCCGCTGGAGTGCTGCTTCGATCCACGTAACTTCGCAGCCTGGATTGACTAAGTCTTGCCCCTCCAACTTCGCAAACCGATGCTCCACCTTGAAATGCACATTTGGCACCGCCAGGTAATCATTGGATCCCATCCTTCGTAACCCTTCCTCCGTCGACCATACCGCCATCTTCTCCTCCAAGTAAGCCACCGTCTTCGCCAGCGTCCCCTGCCAATCCACCAGCGCCACGATCACCTGCACCGCCTCCGACGTACGATCCAGATCCAATACGCACTCCAGGACCCCACCTGTCTCGTACCCATCCTCGTCTACCTCGTAATCGGCATAGAGAATCTCAAGCTGCTTTGCCAACCGCTCTGCCACGGCGGGATTGTTGCCCTGGCTCACTCCAAACCCGCTTACTCGCACCGCCTTACCATCCGCACCAGTGAATTCTAACTCACGCTCAAAATAAGGCGTCGCAAACGCTGCCGCCGCCTCCAGATACGCACCCGCTTACCACCCCGCTTCACCGAACCACCCTGGCCCGCCGCACCCGCCGACTCCTGCGCATTATACACCCTGTACCTCCAGTATTACCCCCCCCCCCCCCCCACCCCCCCCCCCCAACCCCCCCCCCCCCCCCCC
>CAYNXW010000045.1:978-12892 GCA_964401265.1 uncultured Pirellulales bacterium
CACTCTAGCCGCCCGACCCAAGCCACGCAACCATCAATCCTGTCATATCTGGATGTTGAAGCCCCCTACGTCAGTAGGGGGTCCCGCCAGACACCCTGTGCTCCCACCACCCCCACACCAAATGAAGCCCCGCGATCTCATCCCCGCGGCAGACTCCCGACCCACACTCCACACCCGATACCCCACCTCCACAAGCCCACAGCACTGCTGTGGGACAGTCCTCCGCCCACCCCACGCCCCCGTAGCCCCTAAGCCCTACACAACAACTCCCCATCCGCCACCCACATCGCAAAGAAAGCCCGTCCCCGGTGCCCAACCGGGCAACCTCTTCTAACCGCCCTATTCCCGCCCATCCGCGTGGCGAAGGCATCTTGCCCTTGCATAACAATCCCTCGCCGCAGACGACACCTGCCCTTATGTCTTAAGCCTGACCACTTATCCCTCACCCAAAAAGACCCTGTGAATCCCGTCCCGAAATCTTCTCCTGAAATCTGCGAAACTTGCGCAAGCTGCAGTTGCCTTTTCTTCTCTTCTCCCGGTCCTCAACGGTTCTGCGGTGAGTTTTGTCCGTGTTAAAATAGGCAAGCCAGGCAATCTGGGTCCGTGCGCACTCCTGAAAATCACCCCTCAAAAACCCCCTGAAAACGCCCAAAAGTGACCCAAAACGTCCCAACTTCTCCCCAAAACCGGCCAACTTCTTCCAACTTTTTGCCACTTTTTACCCCCCGCTGACCAAAATGCGCTCACCCCAGCTTCCCTATCTTGCCTACCTTACCACGTTTTCAGAAATCTCCACTGACACGATCGCGCTCACCCGTTCTGTCATTACCACGCCACCCGCCTGCTGCTGCCTCAAGCGCCCGCACTCTTCATGGCCGCCCTCAGGGCTGTCCTAACCCAGCAACACGCATCCACGACCAAAACCAAAAAATTGTGTATTGACTATGCCTCCACCTTCATCATAATTGTACCACGCCGCAGGGTGGGGGCTTATACCAAGGGAGCGGTGGGTTGACGTTGAATGCAAAGTGTTGCTAGTTAAGTACTTATAACAGCTAAGGGATAACCCGATGCAAAATGCTGCCATCCAGGTAAACGACCTCCGCCGCAGTTTCGGCCCCATTACCGCCGTCGACGGCATCTCCTTCCAGGTCGAAAAAGGCGAGGTCCTCGGCTTCCTCGGCCCCAACGGCGCCGGAAAAAGCACCGCCATGAAAATGCTCGCCTGCTTCCTCACCCCCGACGCCGGTACCGCCGCCATTTGTGGCCACGACATCCTCGAAAACCCCCTCGCCGTGCGGAAATCCATCGGCTACCTCGCCGAAAACGCACCCGCCTACGACGAAATGACCGTCGCTTCCTTCCTCAAGTTCATCTGTGATGCGCGCAACATCAAGAAGGGCAAGCCTCGACGCGACGCCATTGACCGTGCTGTCCGCCTCTGCTCCATCGAATCCGTCTACCACCAGTCCATCGAAACACTCTCCAAGGGCTACCGGCGCCGGGTCGGCCTTGCCCAGGCCATCATCCACGACCCTGACGTCCTTATCCTTGACGAACCCACGGACGGCCTCGATCCCAACCAGAAGCATGACGTCCGCCAGCTCATCAAGAAGATGGCCAAGGACAAGTGCATCATTCTCTCTACTCACATTCTTGAAGAAGTCGAAGCCGTCTGCTCTCGCATCATCATCATCGCCAAAGGCACCATCCTCGTCGACTCCACCCCGCAAAAACTCAAAGAAAAATACAATGCCTCCCTGGATGAGGTCTTTCGCCGCCTCACTCAGACCAAACAACACAAACCTGATCTCCAAACCTCGAGGAGCGCCACCCTATGAACGGTTTCTGGGCCGTCTGTAAACGTGAACTGAAAGGATACTTCGTCACACCCGTGGCCTACGTATTCCTGGTCATCTTCCTCTTCGCCGCAGGCTACCTCACCTTCAGCCGTGGACGATTTTTCGAAGCAAGGCAAGCCGACATGCGTGTCTTCTTCAACTACCTGCCTATGCTCTTCGTCTTCATGGTCCCCGCAGCAGCGATGCGACTCTGGTCGGAGGAACGACGCTCGGGCTCCATCGAACTGCTTTTCACCCTGCCTATCACCGTTACCCAGGCAGTCCTCGGCAAATTCGCCGCTGCCTGGATCTTCCTTGGCATCGCCCTGGCCCTGACCTTTCCCATGCCCCTTACCGTTGCCTACCTGGGCAACCCCGACACGGGCCTGATCATCGCAGGCTACCTCGCCAGCTTTCTCATGGCTGGTGCTTACCTTGCTGTGGGCATGTTCTTTTCGGCCCTCTCGAAGAACCAGGTTATCAGCTTCATCCTTGCAGTCGTCGGCTGCTCCATTCTCGTCTCTCTGGGCCTGCCCAGCACGATGAACTACTTCGCCAATTTCCTGCCCGCTTCCCTGACCACGGGGCTCGAAACCCTCAGCTTCCAATCTCATTTTGATTCCATGCAACGTGGCGTGATCGCCCTTGCCGACATTGCTTACTTCATCCTGCTCATCGTTGGCTGGATCGTCGCCTCTGGTATCATGCTCACCGAAAGGAAGGCCGCCTGATGAACCGTACATTCCGTGCTTCCCTCGCCGTCATCTTCGTCGGCATTATCACCTTCAGTGGCATCGTCATCACCCAGAGCATCGGCAAGTCTGTACGTGCCGACATCACCGAACAAAAAATCTACACCCTCTCCGACGGCACCAGAAACATCCTCGCCCGCCTGCAGCAACCGCTCGAGATTCAACTCTTCTATGGCAAGACCGCTGCCACCAAGGCCCCTGACCAAATCAAGTTCTTCAACAATTACTACTACTTCGTCAAGGCTCTGCTCGAAGAGTACGAACGCGCCGCCAACGGCATGGTCAAACTTACTGTCGTCGACCCGCGTCCCTTTTCCGAGGACGAAGCCGAAGCCCTTCGTGCCAACCTCCGTTCGTTTCCCATCACCGAAGACGAGAACTTTTTCTTCGGCCTCGTGCTCAAGACGCAGTTTGGCGTCGTCAAGAGCATTCCCTTTTTCTCGCCCGACCGGCAGAACTTTGTCGAATACGACATCAGCTATCTTGTTGATACCGCCATCCGGCGCACCAAGAGCCGCATCGGCGTCTTGAGCTCCCTGCCGGTGATGGGTGATGCCGCCAGCCCCTACATGCAGCAGATGATGCTTGCCCAAGGCAAGCGCCCCAAGCCCGCCTGGACCGTCATCGGACAGCTTCGCCAGCAGTACGAAGTCGAAACCGTCCAAACCGACATTCAGCAGGTCCCCGACAATATTGACATCCTCCTCGTCGTCCACCCGAAGGATCTCCCCGAAAAGACCCTGTGGGCCATCGACCAGTTTGTTCTCAACGGCGGGCCGACCATTGTCCTGGTCGACCCCTACGCGGTTGTCGATATGCCCAGCCCCCAGCAGCGCATGACGCAACAGATGAGCTCCACCAGCTCCAATCTCGAACCGCTGCTGACAACCTGGGGCCTCGAAATGCCCGCCGACACCTTTGCCGGCGACCTCTCTCTTGCCCTCAAAGCCGCCATGCGCCAGGGGCAACGCATGCAGAAGATCATCGGCTTCATGGAGCTGCGTGACTCCTGCTTCAACCAGGACCGCGTTATGACCGGCGACCTCCATCGTGTCCGGCTGCTCTTCCCCGGTGTTCTCAAGGAACTCGACCTCGAGCAGCCTGCCGCCACCGATGAGTCGGCCGACGCCCCCGCAGCTGGTGCCTTCCAGCGTACCGCCTTGCTCCAGACCACCAACCGAGGCAACACCTGGAACGCTGCTCCGTTTGAACTGCAGATGACCGACCCCTCCGAGGCCATGAAGAAATTCATCCCCGGTTCCGAGCCCGTCCCGATGGCCTACATGGTCACGGGCAAGCTGCCCTCGGCCTTTCCCAACGGTATCGATGTCAAAAGCGACGCCGACCCCAACGCCACCCATCTCACGGGGCTGGCCGCGGCCGAAAAGGATTGCATGGTGGTTGTCTTTGCCGATGTGGACTTCATCACGGACATCGTCGCCTACGAACGCAGCATGTTTGGCTCGGCCGTCGTCGGTGACAACAGCGCCATGCTCATGAACGCGATCGAAGACATCTCCGGTTCCAGCGACCTGATCGCCATCCGCTCCCGCGGCAACTACCAGCGCCCCTTTCACGTCGTTGATGAAATCGAAGCAAAGGCCGAAAAAGCCACCGCTGACCGCGTCAACGAAATTCAAGCCAAGATCAACGGGTTTGCTCAGGAACTCCAGACTCTGCAGGCCTCGGCCAAGCAGGGCGAAGAGGGTGTCCTCCAGTCCGCCACCCTCAAGAAGATACAAGACATCCAAATCGAACAACGGAAAACGCAGGCCCAGCTCCGACAGGTCAACCGTGACCGCCTTGTCGATATCGAGCACCTTGGCGGCCGACTCGCCAACATGAACATGCTCCTTACCCCTGCTATCATCCTGGTCATTGCCATTCTGCTCGGCATCCGACGTGGTGCGCGACGACGACACTACATAAGCCACGCCAGCGACGCCTGAGAGCTGCCAACGTAGGATGGGCACCTTGCTGCCCATGCTGAAAAAAGTTTACATTTTGCACTTTGATTTTTGCCTTCTGTAGGTGATACGGAGTCTTCACATGAGCAACCGTCAACTGACGACCCTCGGTATCGTAGCCGCCCTCGCATTGGCATGGGCCATCATCCAGACCCAACTGTCCCACCGGCGTTCTCCGCAGGCTGGTGGACCCAGTTACCTTATTCAGGGGCTCGACACCGACGCCGTCGCCCAGATCCAGCTCGGCAAGGCCAACGATGCCTCCGCCCTCACGCGTAAGGGCAAGAGTTTCGTTGCCAGCAATCGCAACGACTACCCCGCCCAGACCGACAAGATCAACGAGCTCTTCCGCAAATGTCTTGAAGTCCAGGTTTCCGGCCGTCTCGTTACGGAAAACCCTGCCAACCATGAAGACTTGGGCGTCACGGAAGCACAAGCTCGCAACGTCGTTCGTTTCCTCAAACGTGCCGACGGCGAAAACGCGAAAGACCCCTACCAGCTCATTACCGGTCTTGTCATTGGCGAGCGAAATGCTGAGGCCGGCGGCTCCTATGTCCGGCTCATCGACAGCAACAAGGTGTACCTCGCCCTCGACGTGCCCTACCTGCAGTCCGCCGCCACCGACTACATCGACAAACAGCTCACCAAGGTCGACAAGAACAACATCCTTCGCGTCAGCGTCAAGAGTGCCGATGACGCCTACACTCTGCAGAAGGACGGCGCCGGCGTCACCTGCCTTACGGAAATCCCTGCTGACAAAAAGCAGAAAGAATACGACGTCGATCGTGTTTTCGAAGCGCTTAGCAGCCTCTCCTTCAGCGACGTCAAGTCGGCCCAGGACAGCGAGCTTCAGGATCTCGCCTTCGACGCTGCCTACGCCTGCGAACTCAAAGATTCGACCATCTACACCGCCCGCATTGCTGAAAAAGATGGCAAATCCTACCTGAGCATCGACGCCGAATTTATGGACACCACCCCCGTCACTGTTGAACGAGGCGGCAACGAATCCGAAGAAGAACTCAAGAAGAAGGAAGCAAAACTGCTCGCTCAGGAAGCTGCTGCTATCTTCTCGCAGAAACACAAGCCCTGGCTGTACGAACTTGCCTCCTATCAGGCCGGCAACCTCACCAAGAAACAAGGCGACCTCCTCGAAGACAAACCCAAACCCGAACCGGAAGAAACAGCCGCCGAAGAATCCAGGGATACACCTGCCGAACAACCAGCCCCGTAAAGCCTCGCGATCTCATCGCGGGGTCAGCCCTTCGAGTGCATTGCTTCCCCGTGGCTACATCCAGCTCATCGCCCCCGCACGCCCTCGCTGCCCTCTACTTCGCAAAAACCTGCATATAGAAATACTGCCTCACCTCGAACAACTGCGCTGGGTTCATACCGACGGCCGCTTGCAATTCCTCCGGCGAAAACCGCAACGCCATCGCTGGCCCAAACCCCGTCTCCTCCTTCTTGATCTCCACCACCGCCAGCCGTCCCCCATTCCTCAACAATCGCTTGGCCTCCTTAACAAACCCCTCCATCTGCTCCTGCCCAAACCCGTGCACCACCGTACACAAGTAAATCAAATCTACGCTCGCCGCGGCCAGCTTGGTCTCTGCCGTGATATCCCCCACAAACGCCTCGATGACTGATCCGGCTGTCTCCTTCCGTAGCGTCTCAACAGCCACCTCGTCCGGATCCAGCGCATACACGTTACCCCCAGGCCCCACCAACTTGGCCAATTCCTTGGCCATATAGCCATTGCCACACCCCGCGTCCAACACCACCTCCCCCGCCTTGACCGCCAATGCTCCCACAATCGCGTGCTTGTCCACCAGGGCCTCCGACGATCGGCCGCGATGATGATGCTCTCCGCTGCTCACTCCAGCACATTCCGACATGTTATCAACTCCTGAAAAGTTACGCTTCGTGATTGCCAAGCGTGCTCTTGCACGACCATCTTATAGAAGTGTTCCGTTCTGAACGTACCCGAAGACAGCAGGCTTAGTATTTGTAACTGCCAAAAGTCTCATACATAGCTCTGATGTTCTCCAACGGCACGTCCGGGCCGATCTCGCCACAGGCGATAATGCCGCCGTCCGCTGTGCCTACATGAGAGAATACCTCTAGTATGTGGTCGCGCACTTGCGCTGGCGAGGCAAAGGGCAATATGTTCTGGCGATCCAGTTCGGTACGAAAGCAAACCCTGCCGGCAAAATCGCGTTTAATCTTCTCCAGGCCGATTAACGCCACCTGGCAGTTGATTACCTTTACTCCCATGTCAATCAAGTCAGGAATAATCTCAGGAATGTATCCGTCCGAGTGAAAATGCACATCCATGCCCGCAGCGAGGACTTTGTCGAACATCGCTTGATAAGCCGGCTTGAAAAACCTCCGCCAACATTCCGGGGACACCATCAGGCTGCTTTGCGTGCCCCAGTCGTCCGCGAAGTGCAATCCGTCATATTCCATAGCGCACCACGCGTCGAGCGACTTCATGTTGAACTCAAGCAGATCGTCCCGCAGTCGATACACACGCTGATCGCCGCAAGCCAGGTCCATCAAGAGGTCTTCCATGCCTCGCAGTTGCTGCATGACCTCAAAGAAGGTAAACCAGCCGCCGCGCGCGTAATGGTTCCCAGCGTGGCCAACCATGTGCCCGCTATAGAATCGGTGGTTTGGAGGCCCTGCTGCAACTTCGGGCCAGCGAAATTTCGCATAGGTACGCCAGTCCGCTAGAGGGTGCTCAATCGGTATGCCGCAGATGCCCTCCTGGCTGACGTCCCAAAGGGTGCCAAAGTCGTCGTAATGTCTGCCCGCACGGTATATCGCGGGCAACTCATCGCTGGGCCGCTCGGGCAGTTCGCTCCAGCCGAAATCTTCATGAACACACGCCAGAATGTCATCAAGGGCTCGCCCGTACTTGATTTGCGTTGCCGGCAGGATGGCGTGGGAGATAGGCACGCGGTCGGGCTGCTTGAAGTTTATGGCTCGTATGACCCTGTCACGACTTTTCATGTAACGTGTCTCTTTCTACGAAAAACGCTGTTCACTGTTGCTTATGCCACCACCCTTCAATTTCTTCCAGTGAACGCCCTGCGGTTTCCGGCATGTACTTCAGGACCAGCCATATCTGTGGCACGAGAATGGCTGCGAAGATGAAGAAGGTTGTTGCAGGCCCCACCCCTTCGCGCAACAGGGGGAAACACTGCCCTACCAGCGTGTCGGTTGCCCACATCGCCAGGATGGCTACGCTGACAGCGTGTGATCGTATGTTGGTGGGGAATATCTCAGAGGCAAAGACGAACTTGATGGGCCCCAGTGAAAAAGCAAAACAGGCGACAAAGCCGCAGATCAAGGCAATCAACACCCCCAGGCCGTCGGTCTTGTCAATGAGCAGCCCGATCCCGCAGAGGCACCCTATGCAGCCGATGGTGCCCCAAAGCATAAGCGGACGCCTGCCGAGGTTGTCAACCATCCATATCGCCACCAGGGTGAACAACATGTTGAAAAAACCGATCGTCGCAAAGCCGCTCAACGCTCCGCCGATTTCGAATCCCGCCTGCTCCAATATTGACGGACCATAATAGAATACGACGTTTATCCCGCTCAACTGGGCAAAAACTGACAACAGCACGGAAATTGCCAGCGGCTTACGGTAACTAGGCTTGAAGACGTCGATATAGCGAGCTTTGCTCTTGCTCTCCGCTTCCACGGCGCTGCGGATGTCCTGCAATTCGTCCTGCGCTCCCTCTCGCAGAATACGCTGTAACACCAGGTGGGCCTGCTTCCAGCTGCCCGCTTTGGCGAGCCAGCGTGGGCTCTCGGGCAGCGTCAGGCTCAGCCCCAGAAAGGCCACGCCGGGTATAAGCTCGGTGGCGAACATGGCCCGCCAGTTTTCGTCGATCAGGAGCCATTGCCAAAAACCCGCATCGATCCGTCCTGCCAGTGACGCGCTCAGGCTGTGCAGCCACGCGTTACTCAGAAGCGCCGTCAGGATACCCAGCGTGATGGCGAACTGGAACAGCGTCACCATGCGCCCGCGAAGATGCGCCGGGGACAATTCGGAAATATAAACAGGACACACCATAGCGGCGATGCCCACCCCCAGGCCGCCTGTCCAGCGAGCCAGAATCAGAAACTCAATGCTTCGTGCCCATCCACTCGCCGCCGCCGATAGCAGCAGCAGGGCCGCCGCCAGGACCAGGTTGCGGCTCCTGCCGAAACGGTCGCTCAAGAGGCCCGCCAACGCCGCCCCGATAACGGCACCGAGCAGTCCGGAGCTTACGAAGGCCCCTTCCATAAACGAGTTGAGGAGAAATTGTTCTTTGACCTGTTCAATGGTGCCCGAGATGACGATCGCGTCGAATCCCCAAAGAAATCCCCCGAGAGACGAAACGACACAAACGTACAGCAGGAACGACAAGCTAGGACGATGTATGGCCGCAGGGCCTTCCGCTCTCTTTCTCATGCGTACCTCGCTATATATGGGGAATCGCCGCGAGTGGCCCTCGCTTGCGGCCGGTCGCACTGCGGCTAGATTTACGCCTCTGTCCGTAACCCCGGCACGGTTGCCGGGGTCCTCTGATTATACCGCGCTGCACCTTGAGGCAAGCTCCTGGCTTGCCCTAGCCGATCTCTGCGAGACGCTCGGCGACCAGATCGCCCACCTCGCTCGTGGAATAGCCCATCTTGCCCGCGGCCATGCTCTTAAGCTTGTTGGCGGTGACGAACTTGACGGCATTTTCGATACCCGCTGCCGCTTTCTCTTCACCGAGTGTCTCGAGCATCATTCCTGCCGCACAAATGGCTGCCAGCGGATTGATCACGCCCATGCCCGTGTACTCCGGCGCCGACCCGCCAATAGGCTCAAACATCGACACCCCGTTCGGGTTAATGTTGCCGCCCGCGGCGAGCCCCATGCCGCCCTGCGTAATCGCACCCAGGTCGGTGATGATATCGCCGAACATATTGCCGGTGACGAGCACGTCGAACCACTCGGGACTCTTGACCATCCACATGCACGTTGCGTCCACATGGTAGTAGTCACGCCGCACGTCCGGGTACTCCGCCTCGCCCATTTCATGAAAGGCCCGTTCCCACAGATCGTACACGTATGTGAGCACGTTCGTCTTGCCCACCAGTCCCAGTGTGTTCTCCACGCCCACGCCCCGCGCCTTTCTGCCGTGCTTGCGTGCATACTCAAACGCATACCGCAAACAGCGATCCACCTGAAACCGATTGTACACCGCCGTCTGCACCGCCACCTCATTAGGCGTACCCTTGAGCGTGAACCCGCCCGCGCCGGTATACTGATCGCCCGTGTTCTCCCGGACTACCACATAATCAATCTGCTCCGGCCCCTTGTCTTTCAGCGGGGTCTCGACACCCGGATAAAGCCGTACAGGCCGTAAGTTGATATATTGATCCAGATCAAACCGCGCCTTCAACAGAATCCCCTTCTCCAGGATCCCCGGCGTCACGTCCGGATGCCCGATCGCCCCCAGCAAGATCGAGTCAAACCCCCGCAGCTCCTCCACCGCTGAATCGGGCAGCGTCTCACCCGTACGCATATACCGCTCGCCGCCAAAATCAAAATCGGTGGTGTCCACCTTGAAATTGAACTTCGCCGCCGCCGCCCTCAACACCTTGACAGCCTCGACCGTTACTTCCGGACCCGTCCCGTCCCCTGGCATTACCGCAATCTTATACACGTTCTTTTCCCTTTCTAATGGTTTCCCAACGCCGGACAACACGTCGTCATCCAGCTGACACTATTCTTTTTCACGTTCCTGGTAATCCACTTCTCCTGCCTGCCCTTGGGATAAACCGAGAGTCGCTTTCTTGGTGTACATCGCTCATCTCTTCTTCAGATCATGTACCAAGACTTCCAATTGACGGCGAAGCGAGGGCAGGTTCTGGTTCACTACGTCCTAAACCAGCAGATAGTCCACGCCGAAGTAATCATGGATCAAACGGTCACGCATACCCGCCATCTTTCGCCAAGGAATCTCAGGGTGTTCTTCCGTAAACTCCTTGGAGACCTTCTTTGTTGCTTCACCAATGATCTCAAGGCTTCTCACACCAGCATATGCCTGAGATACTCAAGTGCCGAGTGTGACATATTCCACATCCTTCATGATATGTCCTGAGAGATATGGGCTCAACGACTCCCGTGTCACAAGCTCGACTTTGCGCCCCAGCAGGTCCTCCAACACAAAACACGTCTCGATAAAATTGTCATACGTCTTCACGGGCGGATCAAACTCCACCAACAGATCCACGTCGCTGGCCGGCCCCGCTTGTTCCCGCTGAAAGGATCCGAACAAACCGATCGAGCACACCCCCATAGCCCTGAGCTGACTGCCAACCCCTTTGATGGCAGCCAATACCGCCTGCTTGTTCAGTGTTTCCGCCGACATATCTTTCTCCAGTCTACAGGTTGGCCGCGCCGCCGTCAACCTCACCGCCTCGCCAGCTTCTTGAGCAGCCCGCCCGCCTCGATATTCTCCAACGCAAAGTCCGGCAAGGGGGTGATCTCGTACGTCTTGCCCTGTGTCACGTTCGTAATCTTACCTGCCGCCGCGTCGATCGTCAGCTCATCGCCCGTCTGCACCTTCTCGGTCGCTCCGGGCAGCTCGACCACCAGAAACCCGCAGTTGATCGCATTACGATAGAATATCCGCGCGAACGACTGGGCCACCACCGCTGAGACCTTCGCCCCGCGCAGCGCCCACACCGCGTGCTCCCGCGACGAGCCGCACCCAAAATCCTCGCCGGCCACGATCACGTCGCCCGGCTCGACCTTTTTGACGAACTCCGCGTCGATGTCCTCCATCGCATGCTTGGCCAACTCAGCCTCGGCATCCGTATTCAAATACCGCGCCGGTATAATCTCGTCCGTATTGATATGATCCCGATCATAAACATGTGCTTTAGACATTGCTTTCCTTTCTGAAGAGACCGCGTTCTTGGTTTCGTGCTATTCTTCGGTGTCCTCTTCGTCAAAATAGGGTTTTATGATGTCCCATGTGTATTCTATCAGTTTGTGCATTAAGTCAGCTGCCAAAACCGCTGCTTTGCCCTCGTCGTCGCCGTCACTTGTTCTTACTTGGAATCGAAGACCGCAGCGTTTTCTACGGTCAATTAGCTCGATAGGATAATCTGCGTGGTTCCCAATGTTGTCCATGCTCCCGCGAATCTCATCAAAGAAAGGCCGCTCGTCTTCGTCTTTATCAAAATACAGGCCCACATTTATGGAAGTCTTTAAGAAGTTCCACTGATAATAGATGCCCCACCAATCTTGGTACGTCACGTTCATGTAGTTAGAGTACATCTTGGAGACAGCTACGTCTTCTGGGAG
>CAYNXW010000046.1:0-12688 GCA_964401265.1 uncultured Pirellulales bacterium
CAGTTCGCTTAACGATTGCTCGAACCGCTGTGAAGCCATGTTCTATCCCACGTGAGGCGTTCTCTATTCTGCTTGATTGTGGTGGTGGTGCCCGCCGCCAAACCAAAACCCATTATACCTGTACTGCTGCAGGCCGGGCAAGGCTTTAACTTGGCGGAATAACAACAAATAGTAATTTGTAATTATCGGTCCTCCATAGACTTACGCCAGAGATCCCCCTAACCCACTGTGGGACAACGACTCGCGTGCCGATTCGACGGACCCCCACCAGGACGCACCCCTGCTTTGGTCACGCTTGGGAAAATACCCACCCGCCCCCACACGCTGACCCCAAATACTCTTAGAACGCCAACTTCAGGCCCTGCTCAAACCGGGCTGCCACCCCGGATCTCGCAAAGGCAGGCTGCTTGTTGACACCAGTGCCTCGTATCGGGTCTGTACGCACCACCCGAGCTACCGTAGCAATCTTCCCGTCCGGCGGAAAACGGTCATCGTCCGCCGGCACCCCAAACTCCAGGTCCAGCAAATCCCCAGCCCGAACATCGTCCGCTGTCGTCATGAAATACACCCCCCCCGTGCTCACGTTTGACGTGATGGTCCCAAACGGCTTGCCACGCCCGCTATCCTGTTTGCGATACGTCAGGGGCAGTTGGATTGCCAATCGCCGATCCCGACGCCGCTCCTCTATTCTCGTTTCTTCCGTCGTCACGCCCGAACCTTCTCGTCATCCGTTACCTAATCGACGGCCTGCACCTCTACTATCAGCAGTACAAGCCCGGTCGCGTCTGTCCTTGTTATCAATATATCCCTCTGCCCCATAATCGGCAAACCCAGTGCCAAAGGAACGCTCTTTGACGCTATTTTCATCGAATGACGTAAGTTACTGCTGTTAACGCACCTATGCCACAGGCAATTGCTCACGTTTTCAGGCAATGGCCCCCCCTGCTACCGGGCAGGCGTTGAGGCAAAGCAACAATAAAACACGGTTTTCGCCTTAAGTGTCTGGTATAGCTAAAGTTATGTAAAATGCACGCCTGTTGCCCAAAGGCAACCTTTGTCCTGTCATAACCACAGTATTTTACCTAAATTACATAATCCATACAATCGCTATTAAGCACCTCTCACAGTTGCTACGTTATTAACACGTCGCCCGCAACAGGACGCTACACCATCCCCTCGCGAATAAGGCGATTGGTGTTTGGCCTGCTGGCGAAATGTCTTTGACTTTGCTCGCCCGTCGATATACTATCTGCCTCAATGAAAACGGTTCTACTAGGGATGGTCAGACCTGACAGGATGGTCACGTGCGTGTTGTAGTCGTAATTCCCGCTCGTTACGCTTCGTCGCGTTTCCCCGGAAAACTTCTCGCTAGAGAGACCGGAAAATACCTCCTTCAGCACGTGTACGAACAGGCCTGTCAGGCCAGTTTGCCCAAGGAGGTGCTTGTCGCCACCGATGACGACCGTATCGTCCGTGCCTGCCGCGAATTCAACGCCCCTGTTCGCATGACACGCCCAGATCATTCTTGCGGCACCGATCGCATTGCCGAGGTCGCCCCCGAGCTCGACGCCGATATCATTGTCAACCTCCAAGGCGACGAACCCGAAATCGATCCCCATCACCTGGACTGCGTCGCCGGTCTGCTTCAGGATGACCCCCAAGCCGACCTGGCGACCCTGGCCGGACCCTTCGGCCCCGACGACGACCCCAACGACCCTAACCTGGTAAAGGTTGTCACCGACCGCCAGCGCCATGCCCTCTACTTTTCTCGCTGGCCTATCCCCTATGATCGAGACGCCGGTGGTGCCGGCCAGTGCAAACGATACCGTAAGCACATAGGGCTCTACGCCTACCGCCGCGAGACGCTCCTTCAACTCAGTCGCCACCTGCCCACCCCCCTCGAACAAGCCGAAAAACTCGAACAATTACGAGCCCTCGAAAATGGGCTTGTTATCGCGGTCGCCGAGGTCCAACACCCTGCCGTTGGCATCGACACCGCCGTACAATATGACGATTTTGTCAAACGCTATCGACGCCGCAGCATCGATGTGCTACAACCAAAGAACGTGCTGGAGAAGTAACGGGAGTCTGTCTTGAGTGAATCTGATCTGCTAGCCAGTGTCCACAACCTGTCCGAAGAAACGGAATTCTACACTCCGATGCCCTCCGGCTATATCCGCGGTCGATGCCGATACGTCGTCATTGTCGGTACGGTCATCAGTGGACTGGGCAAGGGCATCTTCTCCTCCAGTCTGGCAAAACTCCTCATGGACAAAGGCCTCAAAGTCGCACCCATCAAGCTCGAAGGCTACCTCAATATCGATTCGGGCACCCTCAATCCCTACCGCCACGGCGAAGTCTTTGTCCTTGACGACGGCATGGAATGCGACATGGATCTCGGCACCTACGAACGCATGCTCAACCAGGACCTCTCACGCAAAAACTTCGTCACCAGCGGCCAGGTCTACACCCGCGTCCTCGAAAAGGAAAGGCACGGCGATTACCTTGGCCGCGACGTCCAGATGATTCCACATGTCACCGGCGAGGTCAAACTACGCATGCGCGAACTGGCCGTCTCCAGTGGCGCCGATGTCGTCTTCGTCGAAATTGGCGGCACCGTCGGCGACGTCGAAAATGCCTACTACATCGAGGCCATGCGCGAACTCGCCTACGAAGAAGGCCCCAACACCGTCTGCTTCGTCGCTCTGACCTATGTTCTCGAACCGCACATTCTCGGCGAGCAAAAGTCCAAAGCCGCCCAGCTTGGCATCAAACGCCTGATGGAAAACGGCGTACAGCCCCACATCATTGCCTGCCGCGCAGGACGACCCGTTACCGAAAAGGTCCGACAAAAAATCGCCCAATACGCCAATGTCCCCATGGGACGCGTCTTCAGCATGCACGACTGCGACAGCATCTACGTCATCCCCCATATGCTACGCGAAACCGGATACGATTTCGAAGTCATCCGCCTGCTCAAACTCGAACAACGAATCAACCTCCAGCACGAACGCGACGCCTGGCTCCAATGGTGTGACTTCACCGACCGCCTCGATACCGTACATCACCGCGTCAACATTGGCATTACCGGAAAGTACACCTCCGTCCGTGACAGCTACGCCAGCATCATCCACGCCCTCGAACACAGCGGTGCCCACCTCCAGACCCATGTCAACATCTGCTGGGTCGATACCACCGACATCACCGACGATAATGTCGCTGAAAAACTCGCCGATCTGGACGGCGTCATCGTGCCCGGTGGCTTTGGCGTGCGTGGCTCGGAAGGAAAAATCGCTGTCATCAAGTATGCCCGTGAAAACAACCTGCCCTTCCTGGGCATCTGCTTTGGCTTTCAAATGGCTGTCCTCGAATTTGCCCGCAATGTCGCCGGTATTGCCCAGGCCAACAGCTCCGAAATCGTCCCCAACTGCCCCCACGCCGTCATCGACATCCTGCCCGAGCAAAAGTCCATCGAAGGCCTCGGCGGCAACATGCGACTCGGCGGCCGAGATGTCGCCCTCTCCCCCGACACCCAGGCCTGGCGACTCCTGGGCCAGACCGACTCCGTCCGCATGCGCTTTCGGCACCGATACGAAGTCGACCCCAAATACATCGATTCTCTTACTGCCAAAGGCCTCGTCTTCTCCGGTAAAGCCCCCAACCAACCCATCATGCAGATTCTGGAACTGCCCGACCATCCCTATTTCCTCGCCACCCAGGCCCATCCCTGCATGACCTCCAGACCACTCGAGCCTCAGGGCCTCTTCCTCGGCCTGGTCGCCGCCGCCCGACAACATGCCTGCCCCGATCAGGACCTGCCCGGACCCGTCCAGGCCGCCCAGAAGGTTAATCAGGTAAAGTCCACCCACAAACACCCTGGAGAGAAAACTGATGTCCGAAAAAGAAAAAGAGTCAAAAATAGTTAGCGACGAAGACTGGAAACAGCAGGCAAAGCGAGAAAAGGAAAAACTCGCCCAGCAGCAGGCCGCCGCCAACGCCGAACAAGCCGGCAACGGCTCTGCCCAGGCCTCAAAAACCCCGCCGGGCCAGTCTCAATCCGACCAGACGCAGCCTCGCCCTCGCGGACCGCTGCCCGCTGCTACCTTCATGACCTTGGTCGATTCCCTGATGATGCAGATCCTTTTCTGCCTCGGAAAGCTCAGTGGCAAAGACACCGGAGCCGCCCACGTCGACCTCGAACTCGCCAAACACCACATCGACACCCTCCAGTTGCTCGAAGACAAAACTAAAGGCAATCTCACCGAAGAGGAAAGCAAAGCTCTCCGCCTCGCTCTGCACGAGTGCCGCATGCAGTACGTCCAGGCCGCCCAGCTCTGACAGGCGGGCTCCTCACGCCCCGGGGGCATGCATCGTCGGTGGCATTCCAGCTGGCCCGCGGGTAGAGTATGTCCGAAGTCTTGTGTACGCCGTAATTCGGAGTCAATCATGACCTACCGTTGTTTCACTCGGTGTCTCGCGTCGCTCCTTCTGACTCTTCTTGCCGGCTGCACCCCTGGTGGGCTCCTCATCAAGCCGGTGTCGCTCCAGCAAGGCCTCGAAGAAACTGTCATCCAACGCGACCAAGGCCTCTGGGTTAATGACAAAATCGCCATCATCAATGTCGACGGCGTTATCGCCAACAAGGCCCAGGGCTGGGGACTCTTTGGCTCCGGAGAAAATCCCGTCGCGCTCTTCCAGGAAAAACTCGACTTCGCCAAGAAAGATGCTAACGTCAAAGCCATTGTGCTTCGCATCAACTCCCCAGGCGGCACTGTGGCTGCCTCTGACGTCATGTACCACCTGCTCGCCCGCTTCAAACAGGACACTGGCAAACCCGTCATCGCTTCTATTCTCGACCTCGGCGCCAGCGGTGCCTATTATCTCGCCTGTGGGGCCGACGGCATCATCGCTCAGCCTACCAGCGTCACCGGCAGCATCGGTGTCATCTTCCAAACCGTCAGTGTCGCCGGTACCATGGAAAAAATTGGTGTCTCGGCCGTGGCTATCAAGAGTGGCCAACTCAAAGACATGGCTTCGCCCCTTACCAGACTACGCCCCAAGGCCCGCCAGGTCCTCACTGGCATTGTCATGGACTTCTACGACCGTTTCCTCCAGGTCGTTGAGGATGGCCGGGGCAATCTCTCTCGTGACCAGATCGTCCCCCTGGCCGACGGTCGCGTCTACACCGCTTCGCAAGCCCTTGAGCAGGGTCTCATTGATCGCATCGGCTACCCCACCGACGCCGTCGCCTGGGCCAAAGAGCTCGCCCATGTCCAACGTGCAAAAACCGTCATCTACCACCGCGACATCAATTACACCCCCAACATCTACGCCGGCGCGCAGCCACAGTCCAATGCCTCACTCATCGACCTCAAGCTCCCCGAGTGGCTCCGCGCTCAAGGGCCCCAATTCCTCTATCTCTGGCAGCCCGACCCCCTCAACGCCTCCGACTGACCCGCCTGACGCCACACGTCACCAATACCACGACTAAGCCCCGGCCAGGCTCCGTGTCCATAGTCGTGGCAAGGATGAAACCTCTTGCTAGCTGAGTGCCACCACCTCGTTGTACGTGGGCGCCGACGTCGTAAAGCCGTTCACCTCCACCAGGTGCTTGGCCAGCGCCTGGGCCGCGTCCGGTTCACCGTGCGTGACAAACACGTGACGCGGTGACGGCTTAATACTCTTGGCCCAGACCGTCAACTCATCACGGTCCGCATGCGCCGAAAATCCGTGAATACGTTCCACCTTCGCCTTGACAGGATACTTCTGGCCCAAAATACGAACCTCGTCCGCACCGTCCAGAATAATCCGCCCCAACGTCCCCACGGCCTGATACCCCACAAACAACAGCGTCGATTCCCGACGGGTGATGTTGTTCACCAGATGATGCTTGATTCGGCCGCCCGTGCACATGCCCGAGCCGGCAATGACGATCGCCGTGCCCCTGATATGGTTGATAGCTTTCGACTGCGCCGTCGTCCGAGACATCGTCAGGCCAGGAAAATCAAACGGCGACTGCCCACGCGACACCAGCTCGCTCATCTCCTCGTCGTAAAGCTCCGGGTGCGCCTTGAACACCTCCGTCACCTTCACTGCCATCGGACTGTCCAGAAAAGCCAGCAAATGCGGAATCCGATCCTCGTGCAGCAACTCCGACAAATAATACAAAATCTCCTGAGATCGTTCGATCGCAAACGCCGGAATCAAGATATTGCCACCCCGCTTGTACGTCTCATTGATGACTTGCGCCAGACGATTCTTCACATTCGCTGTCGGCTCATGCACCCGGTCACCATACGTGGACTCAATCACCAGATAATCCGCCTTCTCCAGCAGCACCGGGTCGTTAAGGATCGGCTTGTCCGCACGACCCACGTCCCCCGAGAACAAAATCGTTCGCTTCTCATCGCCTTCCCGCACACATAATTCAATCGTCGCCGCCCCCAGTATGTGCCCCGAATCGTGGAACGCCGCTGTCACGTTCGGCGAAACCTGCACCCGCTGATTGTACGTCACCGGCCGATACAGTGGCTCGCAGGCCTCCGCGTCCGCCTTCTCGTATAGCGGCTGGTCTCCGTGGGGCCCCTTCCGGCCTTCTCGCTCATGACGCCTCCGCTTGAACTCGGCGTCTTCTTCCTGCAAGTGCGCCGCATCCATTAACACAATCTGTGCAATCTCCGCCGTCGCCTCCGTGCAGTACACCGGGCCAGAAAAACCTTGTTTTACCAGACGCGGAAGATACCCGACATGATCGAGGTGGGCGTGCGTCAATAGCACCGCATCCAACTCCTTCGGGTCTATCGGCAAGGGCACCCAGTTCCGGTCGGCATACTGCCGCTCCTGGTAAAGCCCACAATCCACCAGCAAACGCGACCTGTCTGACTCCAACAAATAACGTGAACCCGTAACGTTCTGTGCCGCCCCCAAAAACCTTAACCTTGCCTGCATTGTGGTTCGCTTACCTTTCTCTTGCCCCTGGGTGCTCCTGGCCAATTGCCCCTCCCGCGCACATACAAAAGCGGGTGCCCGCCCCACCTTCGTGAGACAGACACCCGTCGGATCATCCTTGGTCAAACTTACGGGAAAATAGCCTCAATGGCTGTGCCGAGGCCCCGAAGCCCTTTCTCGAGCCTGATTCACGTTAAGGCTTCGCCCGTCCAAATCCTGGCCGTTCAAGTTCGAGATTGCCTCTTCCGCCTCACCGTCGTTGGGCATCACCACAAAACCAAAGCCACGAGATCGCCCGGTCGCCCGGTCCATGATCACCGACGCGCTCTCCACTTGACCGTACTGGCCAAAGGCTTCGCGCAGACCATCTTCTGTTGTCGAATAGCTGAGGTTACCAACATAGATATTCATACCGACTGACTCCTCATGGAATTGATGGAAAAAATGAAGTACCGGACCGGATCTCTCGCCAACTGGCCCCACTCGGAACTGGAAGGTCGAACAGACACGTGCCGAACATACGCCTCGCAAAAACTACCTCTCCCGAATGATCGGGATTGCTACCTGAATAAAAACTAAAGGATATATCGGCTAATGGCAAGCAAAAATTCCACCGTTACCCCAAAAAAATACCCGACAGGACCCTTGTTTCGCCCGCTTACCCCCTGAGCCCCCGACCCGGCCTCTGGCACACCTGCCCAAACAACCTTACCTCGCCCCCGTATCCCCGCTATGCTTCCAAACGTAACACGCTAGCTCTCTGGTTTTCCCGTAGTTACCACATTTTTTCCTGCCCAACACCTCCGGCAAAACGCCCCCCCAGGCCCTCTCAAGACCTCTTTCGCACAAACTCTCCCAGCATTGCCAGTGGCTTACCCTCGCTCAAACCCAAAATTTTCTGGAACAATCGGCTCGCTCCTGTTACCTTGCCCGCCATGACGTTCCTGGCTGTTTCCATTGCTGTGAATGACCTCGATCAACTCGAACGTGACTTGGCCCTGGCAAGGGCTTGCCACGCCGAAATGGTCGAACTGCGTCTGGATTATCTACCCCGACCCACGTGCGAGCTTGTCCGACAAGTCGTCACCGCCGCACGAAAGACCGCCAAGCCCATCGTCGCCACCTGCCGCCCCGTATGGGAGGGGGGACAATTCCAAGGCGACGAGCCTGAGCGACACACCCTCCTGGCCCAGGCCGCTAAGGCCGGCGCCAACTTCCTCGATCTGGAACTACGCTGCCTCGACCAACAAGACTTCGACCCTGACGCCCTGCGCGTCTCCTCCTCCGCCAAGGTCATCCTCAGCAGTCATGACTTCGACGCCGCGCCCGCCGACGCTGCTACCCTGATCGAAAACCTGCGCCGCCCCCGCCCCGCCATTGCAAAGCTCGCCTACAAGGCCGATACCATCAACCACTGTTTTGACGCCCTCGACATCCTTCACAACCGACGCGGCGACCAACCCGAGGCCATCGCTCTTGCCATGGGCGAGCCCGGACTCATCACCCGCCTTCTCGCAAAGAGGCTCGGTGCCTTCCTCACCTTCGCGCGCCTCAACACCGGTGCCGAATGTGCCCCTGGCCAGATCACCCTGCAACAAATGAGAAAAATCTACCGGTGGGACGCCATTAACTCCCTCACCGCCCTCTGCGGCGTCATTGGCTACCCCATTGCCCATTCGCTTAGTCCCGCCATCCATAATGGCGCCTTTGACGTCACCGGCTGGAACGGCCTCTATCTGCCCCTGCTCGTGCCCCCCACCTACGACGACTTCTGCCGCTTCCTCGACGGCCTTCGCGAACGCCCCTGGCTAGGCGTTCGAGGGCTCAGCGTCACCATTCCCCACAAACGTCACGCCCTACAGTACGTACAGAAAACCGGCGGCAACCTCGAGGAACTGGCCGAGCTCATCGGCGCCGTTAACACCCTCGCCTTCGAGCCCGACGGCACCATTAGCGGCTACAATACCGACTACGCCGGCGCCCTCCAAGCCATCACCAAAACCTTGAATATCAAGGCCGAGCAACTACGCGGCATGCACGCCGCCGTCATAGGCGCTGGCGGTGTTGCCCGTGCCATCGTCGCCGCCCTCACCAACGCACACCTCAACGTCACCATCTACAACCGCACCCAGGAAAAAGCACGCTCTCTCGCCCACGATTTTGACTGCAAATACGCCCCCCTCGATGACCTCCACGGTCTCCATGCCGACCTCGTCGTCAACGCCACCAGCCTGGGAATGACCCCCAACGTCGACACCTGCCCCGTCCCCCCCGACGTCCTGCGGCCAGACATGATCGTCTTTGATACCGTATACAATCCACGCCAGACCCTCCTGCTACGCCATGCCCAGGCTGCCAACGCCCGTGTCGTCGACGGCCTCAGCATGTTCGTCAATCAGGCGGCCCTCCAATTTGAACGCTTCACCGGCCAGCCTGCACCTCGCCAGCACATGCGACAGATTGTCGAAGCCCAGTTCGACACGCAAGATCACGCATAGACCCCCGCCGGCACGCCTCCTGCCCATTACGTGCGCACACTGCCCAAAGAGTGCTTGTGCAGAACCCCCTCCCCCCAAAAATCGTCCCAACACTATACCCCTTTACGTCGGACAAAGGGCAGGCTCACCCTGCTCACAGAACGCCAGACCCACCTTGATCGTCGCCGAATGCAACATCTCCGACCGATCCACACGCACTACCCGCGCCGGCTTGATCCGTGCGGACGCCCCTTTCTCCCGTGCCAGCGTGTCACGCCGCGGAAAGTTCACCTCCACCGATTGACCCTCACGCAGCGGCGTCTTGATCGGCAGCGTCAATAGAGTCCCGCTGCTTGAGACATTCAAGCTCTTACCGTTGAAAAAACGCGATGCCCCCGGATGCCACACGCTCACCGGCCACTCGACCGTCGTGCGACCCTCTCCACGCTGTTCTAATGTGGTTACCACGGCAGACTCCCTAATAAGTGTTGCAAACCGTGGGCAAATAAGCCCGGCTCGTCGCCTCTATCAACGACTATCGGCACGTGAAGCTGGGCGATTTAGGGGGATTGGGTAATTTCTGCCACATCCGCCTTCTCAAGCAATTTAAACGGTTGGGCAACGCCCTTATCGGACCACACAAGCACCCTCTTGCCCCCTGCTTCAACACCCCTCAACAGCCAACCCCCCAAAAATCCCCCGTTGCAACCACCGCTAACTTTGTGTATTTTCAAGGCGTTATGCAATATTCCGAGAATATACAAGGATAAGACACAATGGCACAGAACGGGCAAGGCTCATACGATTTCGCGGCGATTGAAAAAAAATGGCAGGCCTACTGGCAAAACCACCACACCTTCCAGGCCCAGGACAACTCCGATAAACCAAAATTCTACATCCTCGACATGTTCCCCTATCCCTCCAGCGACGGCCTGCACGTCGGCCACCCCGAAGGTTACACCGCCAGCGACATCGTCACCCGCTATAAACGCAAAAAAGGCTTCAACGTACTCCACCCAATGGGCTACGACGCCTTCGGACTGCCCGCCGAACAATATGCCGTCGAGCATGGAGTCCATCCCCGAGAGACGTCCGCCCGAAACATCGACAACATCGAAAAGCAAATCAAAATGTTCGGCTTCTCCTACGATTGGGCCCGCCGAATCGCCACCACCGACGTCGACTACTACCGCTGGACCCAGTGGATCTTCCTCCAGGTCTTCAACAGCTGGTACGACCCCGTCGCCCACGCCGCCCGACCCATCAGCGAACTCATCCACAAACTCGAAAAGGGCGACTACCTCATAGATCCCACCGGCCAGGTCGTCTTTGACGAGGTCCATTCGATGAGTGCTTACTATGGACTACCTGTCGGTACCCTCAAATGGCAGGAACTCGACGAACAACAACGCCGCGACGTCATCGACGCCCAACGCCTCGCCTACATGGCCGAGGTCCCCGTCAACTGGTGCCCACAACTCGGAACCGTCCTCGCCAACGAAGAAGTCACCAACGAAGGACGCAGCGAACGCGGCAACTACCCCGTCTACCGCCGCGCCCTCAAACAATGGATGCTCCGCATCACCGCCTTCGCCGAACGCCTCCTCGAAGACCTCCCCCTCGTCAATTGGCCTGAACCCATCAAACTCATGCAGAGAAACTGGATCGGCAAATCCAACGGTGCCGAAGTCATCTTCGACGTCGCCGATACCGACCAGACCATCGAAGTCTACACCACCCGCCCCGACACCCTCTTCGGCGCCACCTACATGGTCCTCGCCCCCGAACATCCCCTCGTCGAGACCATCACCACCCCCGACCAGGCCCAGGCCGTCAACTCCTACGTCGAACAGGCCATCCACAAGTCCGAACTCGAACGTACCGCCGAAGCCAAAGAAAAAACCGGCGTCTTCACCGGCGCCTTCGCCGTCAACCCCGTCAACAACGAACGCATCCCCATCTGGGTCGCCGACTACGTCATGATGGGCTACGGCACCGGAGCCATCATGGCTGTCCCCGCCCACGACACCCGCGACTTCGAATTCGCCACCAAATACGATCTGCCCATCATCCAGGTCGTTATGCCCCCCGCCGGCGTCGACTGGAAAGGATACGTCGGCGACGGAAAAGCCGTCAACAGCGGCGAATTCGACGGCCTGCCCACCGCCGAGTTCAAAAAACGCATCACCGAGTGGCTCGAAAAACAAAGCCTCGGCCACGCCGCCGTCAACTACAAACTCCGCGATTGGCTCTTCAGCCGACAACGCTACTGGGGCGAACCCTTCCCCATCGTCCATTGCGAAAAATGTGGCACCGTCGCCCTCAACGAAGACCAACTCCCGCTCGAACTGCCCGAAATGGACGACTTCTCCCCCGCTGCCTCCGAAGACCCCGACGCGCCACCCCAGCCGCCCCTCGGCAAACTCAAAGACTGGATCCGCACCACCTGCCCCGCCTGCGGAGCCCCCGCCCAACGCGAACTCAACACCATGCCCCAGTGGGCCGGCAGCTGCTGGTACTTCCTCCGCTTCATCGACACCCAAAACCAGCAACGCTTCGTCGACCCCGACAAAGAACGCTACTGGATGGCCCCCTCCGACACCAACCCCAGCGGCGGCATCGACCTCTACATCGGCGGCGCCGAACACGCCGTCCTTCACCTGCTCTACGCCCGATTCTGGCACAAACTGCTCCATGACCTCGGCTACGTCACCTCCGCCGAACCCTTCGGCCGACTCTTCAACCAGGGCATGATCCGCAGCTTCGCCTATCGTGACAAACGAGGCATCTGCGTCGGCTACGACAAGGTCGATACCTCTGGCGACAAACCCCGCCACAAGGACACCGGCGAAGAACTCACCGAGACCGTCGAAAAAATGTCCAAAAGCCTCAAAAACGTGGTCAACCCTAACGAAGTCATCGCCCAATACGGCGCCGACACCTTCCGCCTCTACGAAATGTTCATGGGCCCCCTCGAAGCCTCCAAACCCTGGAACACCCGCGACGTCCCCGGCGTCCAACGCTTCCTCCAAAAAGTCTGGCGACTCATGGTCGATGACGAGGGCCAACTCCACCCCGCTATCTGCGACGAGCCCATGCCCGAACCCACCGCACGCCTCCTCCACAAAACCATCAAAAAAGTCACCGAAGACATCGAATCACTCGCCTTCAACACCGCCATCGCCCAGATGATGATCTTCGTCAACGAGTGCTCCCGACTCGAAAAACGACCCCGCATCGCCCTGGACACCTTCGTCCAGCTC
>CAYNXW010000047.1:0-12527 GCA_964401265.1 uncultured Pirellulales bacterium
TCCGTGGGAGGAGCGCGGGGCGGAGAGGGCGCGGGATATTGACGTGTTGTGGGTGGGCACGTCGGTGGCGCGTAAGCAACCGGGGGTGTTGCTGGACCTGGCGGAGGCGATGGAGGATGTTCATTTTACGATGATTATGGCGCCGGGTCAGGATGCCCCGTTGCGTCTGCAGGTGGAAGCGCGGGCGGGGCGGCTGGCGAATGTGGACTATCTGGGGTTCGTGGAGTACAAGGAGATAGGTGCTTACTATCAGCGGGCCAAGTTGGTGGCGTTGACGTCGGCGGCGGAGGGGTTTCCGAATGTATTTTTGCAGGCGTGGCAGGCGAAGACAGCGGTGGTGAGTTTGAGAGTTGACCCGGACGGGCTTATCGGACGATATGCGATGGGGCGTGTTTCGGGCAGTGTCGAGCAGATGCGGCGTGACGTGGAGGGGTTGCTTGGGGACGCGGACTTGCGGGCGTCTTTGGGGCATAATGGAGCGAGATACGTGGCGGAGGAGCACGGTAGTAAGCGGATCGTGCAGTCATACCTGGAGCTTTTTGCGGGGCTCTGCGGGAACGGTGATGGTGGAAAGGCAAGTCGTTGAGCGATGGAGCTGCAACCGGTAGGGGGGGTAAGGCGGCGCGGGCTCGGGTGGTGTATGTCGGTCCGGGCGAGCGTTGTCGGGGGGGTATTGCGTCGGTCATTGGGGCGTATCGGCAGAGCGGGTTGTGGGGCAGGTATGATTGCCGCTGGCTGGCGACGATGGATGATCGCAACGGTTTGAGGAAGGTGCTGGCGTTTTTGGGGGCTCTGGTACGGTCGGTGCCGATGCTGGCGCGGGCGGATATCGTACATGTGCATACGGCGTCACGGACGAGTTTTTACCGCAAGAGCGTTTTTGTCAGGCTGGCGAAGTTGCTGGGCAAGAGGGTGGTGCTGCAGGTGCACGGGGGCGGTTTTGCGGGTTTTGTGGCAGGGCAGCGTCGGTTGGGGCGGTGGATGACGCGGCGGCTGTTGGGCGTTTGTGACGCAGTACTGGTGCTATCGGAGAGCAAGGGGCGGGAGTTGCGTGAGGTGCTGGGCGGGGTGGAGTCGGAAATTATGCCGAACCCGTCTCCTCCGGTAGTGGCATCGGTAGAGGGGCAGGACAAATCGGGCGGGACGGTGTTTTTTGCGGGTTGGATCGAGGAGCATAAGGGGGTATTTGATCTGCTGGAGGCGTTTGCGGCGGTGACCGAGCGCGTGCCGGAGGCACGGCTGGTGGTGGCGGGCAAGGGGCAGATCAAGGCGGCGGCGGCGCGGGCGGCAGCGCTGGGGATCGGCAAGCATGTGACGTTTCCGGGTTGGCTTGGCGGGGAGGCGTTGGCGCGGGCGTACGCGGAGGCGGCGGTATTCTGTCTGCCAAGTTATGTGGAGGGGCTGCCTATGTCGATACTAGAAGCAATGAGTTATGGTACGGCAGTGGTGGCGAGCAGGGTGGGCGGGATACCCGATGTGATTTCGGACGGGCTTAACGGGCTGTTGGTGGAGCCGGGCCAGGTTGGGGCATTGGCTGATGCGCTGGTGGGAGTGTTGCAGGATGGGCGACGACGGGAAGAATTGGGTTGTGCGGCGAAGCGCACGGTGGCGGCGGACTACAGTCTGGAGGCGGTCAGTGAACAGCTGGGGCGTCTGTATGAGCGGTTGCTGGGGCGTGGGGTAGCCGGGTAAGGTGGTATGAAGGCGGAACGGCTTTACGATAAGTTGCCTGGGGTGCTCCAGACGGCGGCATGTAGTCTGTATGGGTGGAATCTATGGCGGCATCGTTATGGCCGGCATTACAAGGCGATCGAACGTGAGGTTCAGGGGCGGGAATTTATGGATGAGGAGGCGTTGTGGGCGTTTCAGGCGGGGCGGTTGCGGCGGATGGTGGAACACGCGGCGACGACGGTGCCTTATTATCGCGAGCAGTTCAAGCAGCTGGGGATCGATTATCGTGATGTGCGGGGCGCAGAGGATTTGGCGGGGTTGCCCGTACTGGACAAGGAGACGGTGCAGGCACGGCTGGGGGACTTTGTGAGCGAGCGGGTTGGGGAGATGGCGGTGCGGACGACGCACACGAGCGGGACGACGGGTGCAGCGTTGGTGTTTCCGATGACGTGGGACGCCGACCGGGAGCAACAGGCGACGTGGTGGCGTTATCGGCGGCGGTTTGGGGTGGATCGGTCGATGTGGCACGGACATTTCTACGGGCGGCCGGTAGTGTCGCTGGAGCGTGAGCGGCCGCCTTTCTGGCGAGTGAATTACCCGGGGCGACAGATATTTTTTAGCGGTTACCACCTGAGGGATGAATGGCTGGGCTATTACGTGGCTGAGTTGAACCGTCGTCGGCCGTCGTGGATACAGGGCTATCCATCGTTTTTGAGTTTATTAGCGGGGTATATGTTGGCGGAGGGGAACGCGCTGGACTATCAGCCTCGGGTGGTGATGGTGGGGGCAGAAACGCTTCTGGATCAGCAGAAGGAGTTGATTGCGCGGGCGTTTGGGACGGCGCCACGTCAGCATTATGGCATGACCGAGGCGGTGGCGAATTTTTCGGAGTGTCCGGCGGGGAACCTGCATGTGGACGAGGATTTCTCCTGTGTTGAGTTTGTTAGCGAGGGCGGAGCGAACCGGGCGCAAGGCGGCGTGCAGCCACGACAGCTGATCGTGGGTACCGGCTTGGTGAATGAGGCGTTTGTACTGCTTCGCTATGCGGTCGGCGACATGGTGACTGGAGTAGTGGCGAAGGAACGCTGCGTATGCGGCCGTCCGGGCCGAGTCGTTTGTAGGGTGGCGGGCCGTACCGATGACTATGTGATTACGCCGCGGGGTGCTCGTATCAGCTGGTTGGGCGTTCTGTTCAAGGATATGGTTAACATACGTGAGGCGCAAGTTGTCCAGCGTTACATGGGCCAGATAGAATTGCACTTGGTGAGGATGTCTAGTTTTACGGAAAAGGATAAAAAAAGACTGCTTAAAGAGGCGAGGAGACGCCTAGGGTCCGACATGAGCGTTCAAGTAGTCTATAAGGACGAACTGGAGCGGAGCCGATCGGGTAAGCTCAAGCAAGTGGTGTCTTGTTTGCCGCGTGGGCAGATGGATGAAGTGATTAAGGCAGCCAAGGGTTAGGGCGGGTTTTTTCTGCAAGTCAATCGAATACGACTGGTTGTTGGAGTTACAAAAACGATAATATGAATCAGGTAATACAGAATTATAAAACAGGTGAGTTACGTCTAGAAGAGGTTCCATCGCCGCAGTTGCGGACGGGCGGGGTGCTGGTGGAGACGCATTATTCCTTAGTTTCGAGCGGGACGGAGACGACGGCAGTACGGGAGGCGTCTCTGAGTGTTCTGGGCAAGGCGCGGGCCCGGCCGGACCACGTGAAGAAGGTGGTGGACAGCGTGCGTAAGCAGGGGGTAATGGCGACGTATCAGAGCGTGATGAATCGGCTGGATTCGTTGACGCCGCTGGGGTATAGCATGGCAGGGGTGGTGCTGGAGGTTGGGGCGGATGCGGGCGAGTTTGAAGTGGGCCAGCGGGTGGCTTGTGGCGGCGTGGGCTATGCCAATCATGCGGAAGTGAATTATGTGCCGCGTAATCTGACGGTGCCGGTGCCGGCGGGCGTGTCATTGGCGCAGGCGGCCTGTGCTACGGTGGGCAGTGTGGCGATGCAGGGGTTTCGTCAGAGCGGTTTGTCGGTGGGGGATACGGTGGTGGTAATCGGGTTGGGGCTGGTGGGGCAGTTGTATTTGCAGATTGCCCAGGCAGCGGGATGTCGGACCATCGGGGTGGACTTGAACCCGGAGCGTGTGGAGGCGGCGCGGCGTCTTGGGGCTGAAGTGGCGTGTTCGTTCGACAAGGCGGCGGTGATCAGTGCGGTGGAGGCCCTTTCGGGAGGGCTGGGGGCGGACGTGGTGGCGTTAGCGGTGGGGACGGATTCGAATGAGCCATTGGAGTTGGCGGTGGAGGCGGCTCGGGATCGCGGCCGACTGGTGAACATCGGCAAGGCGAAGATCGACGTGCCTTACGAGGGGTTTTTCAAGAAGGATTTGAGCCTGGTGTTTTCGCGGTCGTATGGGCCAGGTCGTTACGACCCTACTTACGAGGAAAAGGGTATAGATTACCCTGCCGGTTACGTCAAGTGGACCGAGCGACGGAACATGGAGGCGTTTTTGCATTTGGTGGGCCAGGGCAAGCTGGATCTGAGTTTTTTGACGGATGAGCCGGTGGTTTTTGAACAGGCGGAAAGCGCGTACCAGCGTTTACGGGCGGGTCAGGCGGGTCTGGGGGTGTTGTTTAAGTACGCTGGAGCGGACGGTAAGGCGGTAGCGTTGTCGCGGACGGTTCCGGTGCACACGTCAAAGGCGCAGGGGCAACTGGTGCTGGGGTGCATTGGGGCGGGTAATTACGCCAATACGAAGTTGATGCCGGTGCTGGCGAAGCGGCCGGAAGTGTCGTTCAAGACGGTGGTGACATCGCGGGGCACATCGGCCAAGACGGCGGCGACGCGTTTTGGCTTCGCGCAGGCAAGCACCGATAGTGGAGTGGTGCTCTCGGACGAGCAGGTCAATACGGTGTTGATCGCGACGCCGCATGGTTCACACGCGTCGTTGATTGCGTCGGCGTTGTCGGCGGGCAAGGCAGTGTTCTGTGAGAAGCCGCTGGGGATCAACGAGGAGCAGCTGGAGCAGATCTGGCAGGCGGCTGAGACGTCGGGCAACACACGGCTGCAGATCGGATTTAATCGTCGTTTTTCGCCATTGTCCCGGCGTGTGAAAGAACATTTTCAGGACATACAGGGGCCGCTTAATGTGTTGGTGCGTGTGAATGCGGGGCGGCTGGGCGGTACGGGCTGGGTGAGCGACGCGGCGGAGTCGGGCGGGCGGATGATTGGCGAAGGGTGCCACTTTGTGGATCTGGTGTCGTATTTTGTGGGGGGGGATCCCGTTGAGGTGCAATCGTTGCGGGTGGGCACAGACGCGGATGAGATGACGGTGCTGCTGCGTTATGCGGACGGTTCGGCAGGTACGATCATGTACGTGACGTCGGGTGGGGCACGGCTGGCGAAGGAGTATGTGGAGGTGCATGGTGGCGGGCTCACGGCGGTGCTGGACGATTTCAAGCGTGCGGTGCTGTACGGCACGAAAGTGCAGCGACTGGGCGGGCGTGTCCAGGATAAGGGGCAGAAAGGCGAGTTGGACGCGTTCTGTCAGGCGTTACTGACGGGTGGGCCGATGCCCATTTCGTTGAGGTCGTTGTTTGCGACGACGAGTGCGACGCTGGCGGCGGTGCGTAGTCTCGCGAGTGGGGGGAGCGAGCCGGTGGCGGATGCGTGGGGGCAGGGTGCGATGACAGGAAGTTGCAGTGGGCGGAGCGACAGGGAAGGATAGCGGTCGGCAGGTACTATGCCTTCGTTGAGTTGGTATTATGAGCGTCTGAGCGTGATGTCCCCGGCGGAGGTGGGTCTGCGGGCATACCGTCAGGGCCGCCAATGGTTGGGGCGTTTTCGACGCTGGCCTACGGCGGGCTGTTTGGCGGCGGCGGCTGTTTGGCGAGAGCCTTTGACGGCGGAGGCGTTTCGTGATGGGGGGCGTGTCTTCTTCAGCGCGTTGGACACGTTAGGTCCGGCGGAGCTGGCGAGCTGGGCGGGGCACATCGAGGCGGAGGCGGATCTTGCAGCGGCTCACCGTTTTTCTTACTTTGGCGGCGAGGCGCGAGATTTCGGGGAGGCAATCGACTGGAACCGGGACTATGCCAGCGGGCGCGACGTGCCGGTGGATTATGTGGGCAACCTGGATTACCACGACACGGCGCTGGTGGCTAATGTCAAGTATGTCTGGGAGCTCAACCGGCAGCAGCATCTGGTTCGTCTAGGTCAGGCATATCGTGTTACGGGGCAGGAGCGATACGCCCAGGAGGCTCTGGCACAGATGACGGGGTGGATCGTGCAGTGTCCGTACCTGCAGGGGATCAACTGGACGAGTTCGCTGGAGGCAGGTATTCGGCTGATCAGTTGGGTGTGGACGCTGGAGCTGGTGAGGCCCTGGGCGGGGTTGACGGATGAGACGTTGGGCCTGATTGCGGCGTCGGTGCAGCAGCAGTTGCGTTTTATTGACAGTCATTACTCGGGGCACAGCTCGACGGGCAATCACACGATCGGTGAGGCCAGCGGGGCGTACATTGCTGCGACCTATCTGCCGGAGCTGCGATTGGCCGGGCGGTGTCGCGAGCGGGCACGGCGATTGCTGATCAAGCAGTGTATGGAGCAGAACTGGTCCGATGGTGTCAACAAGGAGCAGGCGTTTCAGTATGAGTTGTTTGTGTTTGATTTGTTGCTGCTGCCGGCGCTGTTGTCTGAGCGGACGGGCGAGGGGTTCGGTCAGGAGTACTGGCAGCGTTTGGAGCGTATGGCGGACTTTGTAGCGCATGTGGCGGATAGTCGGGGGCACCTGCCCCGTGTGGGGGACGAGGATGATGGGTATGCGGTGACGTTGGCAGGAGGGGGTGACCGGCGTGTGAGGGCGATGTTGAACAGTGCTGCTATTGCTTTTGAGGACAGCCGATACAAGGAGTGGGCAGGGGGAGTTTTGGATGAACGGACGTTGTGGCTCTTTGGTCATGAAGGAGCCGTCAAGTACGAGGCGTTGCAGGCGAATGTGTCTGGGGCGGCGCGTCATGGGTGTCGGCATTTTGCGCAGGGGGGCTATTGTGTTTTTCGGGAAGGGACGGAACCGGACGACGAGGTGATGGTGGTGTTCGATTGCGGGCCTTTGGGGCTCGAGCCGATGTGCGGGCATGGGCATGCTGATGCGTTGTCGGTCGTGCTGCACCTGGCAGGCAGGGGCTTCTTGGTAGACGCGGGTACGTTTGTGTATCAGGACAAACAGTGGCGTCGCTATTTCAAGGAGACGGCGCGGCACAACACGTTGTCGTTTGTCGGTGAAAGCCAGGGCCGCTATGGTGGGGAGTTTTTGTGGACGAAAAAACCGACGGTGCGTGTTCTGGAGCGGCCTGGTGAGGGGGCACCGGGCGGTCGCCGGGTGCGGGCGGAGGTGACGTGGTGGAACGGCTGGCGACATGAGCGGCAGATCGATTGGGCAGGCAGCAAAGGTGGGGTGGACATCGTCGACCGTTGGCAGGGGCAGGAGACGGTGGAGATTGGGTTTTGCGTTGCGGCGGATTTGCATTACAGTCTGACCGGCGACGTGGCGCGAGTGTGGAACGCGGATGCGGTGCTTGAGATCAGCAGCGATGCGGCGATGGCGTGGGAGTCGGTGTGGATATCGAGCGGGTTCGGGCGTAAGGAGGAATCGGTTCGGCTGTGTTTGAGGCCGACCGAGGGCGCCGAGCGGTGCAGGACGACGCTGAAGTGGGGTTTTGGTGGACAGGAAGCGAGCGGACAGGTGTGACGGTGTTGTCACAGCGACGCAGGTGAGCGCAGTGGAGACAGCAAGCAGCATGACGGAGCGGCTGACAAAACTTGATACGGTAGAGGTATTAGGGGTGGAGGTGGCGTCGTTCCAGGGATATGACCAAGCCGTTCAGTGTGTCGCTGACCGGCTGGGGGCGGCTGAGAAGACGTTTTGCGTAGCGATCAATCCGGAGAAGATTTATCGCGCACAGCAGGACGCGTCGTTGAAACAGTTGCTCGATCAGGCGGACATGCGGATTTGCGACGGGGTGGGCGTGGCGTTGGCGTCGCGTGTGCTTAACGGTGAGCGGCTGGAGCGGTGCTGCGGGGTCGATTTGTTTTTGCACCTGGCGGGCCGTGCGGCGACAGCAGGCTGGAAGGTGTTCTTGTTCGGAGCGTCGCCGGAATCGAACGACGGGGCGGCGCGCCGGCTGGCGGAGTTGCACCCGGAGCTGCAGATTGTGGGACGCAGGCACGGCTACGATTATCGTGACGAAGACGTGGTCGAGGCGATCAACGGCAGCGGGGCGCAGTTGGTTTTTGTGGCGATGGGGTCGCCCCGGCAGGAGCAGTGGGTCGTCGCGCACAAGAACAGGCTAAACGCGGCTTTTGTCATGGGGGTAGGCGGCTCATTCGATGTGCTCAGCGGTACGGCACAGCGGGCGCCGCGTCTGTTCCGCCGGACGGGTACGGAGTTCTTGTATCGGCTGATCAAGGAGCCCAAGCGGTGGCGGCGTCAACTGGCGTTGCCTTTGTTCGCGGGGGCGGTGATGCGGCAGTGGTGGCTGCTGCGCAGGCAAGGGAAAGCAGGACGATGAGGCGAGTAAAGGTCAGCGTGGGGCTGCCGGTCTATAACGGCGAGCGTTATTTGCGTGAGGCGATCGACTCGCTTTTGTGCCAGACGTATGGTGATTTCGAGCTGGTAATCTCGGATAACGCCTCGAGTGACGGCACGGAAGCGATTTGTCGCAACTATGCCCGCGCGGACGAGCGAGTGCGGTATTACCGCAGCGAGAAGAATCGGGGGGCGGCTTGGAATTACAACAGGGTGTTCTGGTTGTCTCGGGGAGATTTTTTTCGGTGGGCGGCGCACGACGACGTGTGTGCCGAGCGGTGTCTAGCCGCGTGCATGGAGGCGTTTGCCGCGGACGACGATATCGTGCTGGCGTATCCTCGGACGGCGTTGATAGATGCTTCGGGCGAGCCAATGGCAATGGAGGCGCCGCCGTTACACCTGGACGACGAGGACGTGGCGGTGCGTTTTCGCGACACGCTCAGCGCGATGCCCATGTGTTACAATCCGATTTTCGGGGTGATTCGCAAGGACGTCCTGGCGCGGACGCCGTTGATTACCAAGCACCTGGCGTCGGATCGGTGCCTTGTGGCTGAGTTGAGTCTACACGGGCCTTTTCGTGAGGTGGAAGAGGTGCTGTTTTATCGGCGCAAGCACGAGACAAACATTAAGACGCGGCCGGAGGATCTGGCATTTTTCGATCCGCGCAAGCGTTCGCGGGTAGTGCTGCCGGAGTGGCGGGTGCTTTATCAGCATGTGCTGGCGGTGCAGCGAGGGCCGTTGCGTCTGTCAGCCAAGATACGCTGTGCTGCGGCGGTGGCAGTCTGGGCAATCCGCAAGCGATGGATTCTGGCATATCAGTTGCATAGGGCCCTGCGTACGGCGCAGGAGAACGCCGGCGAGGGGGTGCTACTCTAGCGGACGTGCTGGCATGCGTGTTCGGCAATAACCGGTTCCGGGAGGACAATCATGGCACAACGCATAGTTTTTTTCAAGTTCGGCTCATTTTCTCACATTAACCCGCAAATCGCGCGGTTGCTTCGGGAGCACTTTGCGGATTTTGAGCTGGAGACTGTCGACGTGGTAGCACAGTTGATCAAGCCGCGCAAGTTTGTGCTGTTGATGAATATGTTGCACGTGTTTTGGCATTATGGGCTGGACCTGCTCAGGCGACGTCGACGGCTGCGGGAGTGTTTCTTTCGCACGCCCTATTTGTTTCGTAAGGTCAAGGCACTGTGTGTCCAGTTTTTCGATGGCCGCGACGCAGCGTTTACTTTCCAGACGCAGTCCATCTTTGACACAAGTGTACCGGGTGTGCCGCATTTTCTTTATACCGACCACACCAACCTGGCCAACCGTCAGTACACCTGCGACACGTCCGAGCGTCTTTCATCGCCGTCTTGGCTGGCGTGCGAGAAGGAAGTGTACCGGAACGCGACGATCAACTTTACGATGAGTCGCCATGTGGCCGAGTCGATCCGGTCGGAGTACGGCTGCGACGGTGATCGCGTGGTTTGTGCGCACGTCGGCGCTAATGCTGACATTAACCGAAGCGTCGTGCCACGGCGTGACTATGAGGCCAAGAAGATCTTGTTTGTAGGAGTCAACTGGCAACGTAAGGGTGGGCCGGAACTCGTGGAGGCGTTTAGGCGAGTGCGGGAGAGGGTCCCCGACGCGAAGCTGACCATTGTGGGCTGTTCTCCGGAGATTGATATCGATGGATGTGAGGTAGTCGGCCGGGTGCCGGTCGAGCAGGTAGGGCGTTATTTCGAGCAGGCGTCGTTATTCTGCCTGCCTACACGGCGTGAACCCTTTGGCGTTGTCTGTCTCGAGGCGCATCTGTACGGGCTGGCGGTTGTGGCGACCCCGGTGGGCGCGCTGCCGGAGTACATCCAACAGGGCAAGACGGGCTACCTGGTGCAACCTGGCGACGTGGAGCAGTTGACAGACGCTCTGACATCGCTCTTGTCGGACCCTGCCAAGTGCCGAGCGTTTGGCCGGGCGGGCTTTGAAGTGGTACGGCACCAATATACATGGGAGAACGTGGGGAAGATCGTTGAGCGACATGTACGCCAGGTTCTGCCTGAGGCGTAGTGGCACATGGTTGCCTGGCCGGCGACCAAGGGGGTAAGGATATTGGTACTTCCGATGAGTATGACTCCGAGGCTGACATGCATTTAGAACGCATCAAGTTATTGCGTGACCGATTCCCGACGGACGAAGCCTACCCGTTCAAGTTGCCGACGTTGCGGCAGACGCCGGAGATCGCGCTTGCGCAGCCGGTAACTTTTTTTGTTGGCGAAAACGGCACGGGCAAATCCACGGTGCTCGAGGCCCTGGCCCGCCGCTGCAACATCCATATCTGGCGCGAGGTGGACGGCGCCCGTGTGGCGCACAACAAGTACGAACAGACGCTGCACTATTACCTTGAGCTCACATGGCGCAACGGCGTCGTGCCCGGCTCGTTCTTCGCCTCGCAGATCTTTCGACACTTCAGCCGGGCCCTGGACGAGTGGGCAGCGGCCGATCCGGGCCTGCTGGATTATTTCGGGGGCCAATCGCTCATGACACAATCGCATGGCCAATCGCTGATGTCCTTTTTCAGGAATCGTTTCAACATCAAAGGACTCTACTTGCTCGATGAGCCCGAGACAGCCCTCTCGGCACGAACGCAGGTGGAGCTGCTCAAGTTGCTCAGCAAGATAAGTCAGGCTGGTCATGCCCAGTTCATCGTCGCGACGCACTCGCCGATTCTGCTGGCGTGCCCCGGCGCCACTATCTACAGCTTCGACAGCGCCCCTGTGCATCAACTGGCCTACGAAGACACCGACCACTACCGCATCTACCGTGAATTTCTGAACCACCCCCAAGCGTTTCTCGGCCAAGAGTAGGCTCTTCGGCCATCCGTGAACCGCCCCTTCCCGGCTTGATTGCCTTCCACTAAGTCCCCCTGCTACCTACCGCACCAGGGGTTTGCGCCGTGCTCTTTCAGAGGGTCAGGCTTTGGCCCGGCCTGAGCACTGTCACATCGCAAGGGGCGGTTTCGGCGAACCGTTGGGCGTCCGCCTCGGTGCCGACGATGTCGCCCCAATGGTAGGGCACAGCACAGGCGGGCCGAATCTGTCGACACGCATCTGCGGCTTCGGGGGCGTCCATTGTGTACGTGCCGCCCACCGGCACCAACGCCAGGTCGATCTCGCCCAGCACGCTCATCTCCGGAATCAAGTCCGTATCGCCCGCATAATAGAGCCGCTTGCCGCCCAGCTCGATAACAAAACCGAGCCAGTCATTCTCTTTGGGGTGGAAGTTCTTAGCGGGATTGTAGGCCCTTACGCCGGTCACACACGCTCGATCGAGATCCAGTGTCTGAGCGGGGCTCAGTGCCCACCCCGCTCCCCGCTGGCTGATGACGTCTGGCGGCCCGACCAACTCCGTCCGCGGGTTCAACAGTCTGTCGATATCCTCGGCGCTATAGTGGTCGTAATGACTGTGGCTCACGAGAATCAGCCGCGCGTCATGGACAGCCTCGGCGATCTTCCACGGGTCGATATAGGCAACGACCTTGGCCGCCGTAATGCGAAAGGTCGCGTGTCCGAGCCACTCAATAGTAACGGCCATGGCAGCCTCCCAGGTAAACGCATCGTCACTTGCACCATGATAGCGGTGCCATTATACCTGGTCAGCCCATCATTGCAAGCAGCCGGCTACCGGTTTGCCTCGTCCTGGCGTGTGCCCTGGTATTTGGTCAGCGTGTACTCGAACGTTCGGCCAGACCGCGCCGGCAGTTCAAGCGTGAACTTGACCGTGTCCGCATCCACCTTTTCGTACCGGCCGTGCTCGCCGCTCTTTTTCAGGCTCCAGTAGGGCGTGCCGAAGTTACGCTTGATCTCGACCTTTACCGGCAGGTCGCGTGTGTTTTTGACCTCAATCTTGAACGTCGCGATGTCGTCCCAGCCGATGATGTTACGGTGGTTGTTGAAGACGATGTTTTCCGTCACTACGTTCATCAGCTTGGGTTCGACAATCATGTTGGCCACTGCGCCCAGGTTCAGCTCCACCTCTTCCTCGACGGGGATGTACTTGAAGCTCGATTGGCCCTCGTACGACAAATGCCCCGCCTCGCCTACGCCGCGATACACCTTGAGCATGCCGCCCGGGATCGGCGTCTCACCCAGCTTGTGCTTCTCGTCGTTGGCAAAACTCAAGAACCGCACCACCGATCGGCCGTACATTTCTTCTTCGTACTTGTAGAGGTTCACGACCGGCACCTCGTCAGCAGCGAAACTCGGCAGCCGCTTGGCCCAGCCGTTGCGGATCGTC
>CAYNXW010000048.1:0-12376 GCA_964401265.1 uncultured Pirellulales bacterium
GCGGCAAGTTCCGTGGCCAGTTGCTGGCGACAAAGCTGATTTACAAGTTCACGCCGCATCTTTCAGGCCATCTTTGGGGCGAGTACTTCTTCCCCGGGAACTTTTACACGGACGACAGGAACGATCCGGCGGTCTTTTTGCGTTATGAATTGATGCTGACGTTCTAAGGGCTTGCCCGGAGAGGGCGTGGGCGAGGTGTGGGCGGCAAAAGCCGTTCAAGCCGGGCGGGCTCGCCACCGTAGTTCTTTTCGGCAAGTCGGGGCGTGCGTCGGCGGCACTTGAAGCCTCAGGGCAATCTGGTATAATACACCCACCAGATTGCCCTTTTTTTGTGGCAGCGCCTGACAACACAGGGTAAGCGAAAGTGGCTTACTGGCCTGGCAGGCGGTGTCGGGGGCATCCACAATGGCCTAAGCCGGTTGTCAGGTTGTGCTGGACGGCCGACAAAAAAAAGCTGGCTTTCGGTGCAATGCGTCATTTTATTGGAAGGTCGAGGTTGCGGGCCGGTTTCGAGATAGGGAAAGACAGCGAGGTTATGAAAGAAGCAAAAAGGTTGCTTTTGAGTGGCAACGAAGCGGTGGCGTTGGCGGCACTGCACTGTGGTGTCCGCCTGGGGACGGGGTATCCGGGCACGCCTTCGACGGAGATATTGGAGACCTTTTCTTTGTACGGTGGTCGGGCTCAATGGGCGCCGAACGAGAAAGTGGCCTTGGAGGTGGGAATCGGGGCGGCCTTCGGAGGCGGGCGGGCGCTGGTGACGATGAAGCACGTCGGATTGAATGTGGCGGCCGATCCGCTGTTCACCGTGGCGTACACGGGGGTGAGCGGGGCGCTGGTGGTGGTCACGGCGGACGATCCGGGTATGGCATCGAGCCAGAACGAGCAGGATAACCGTCATTACGCACGTGCAGCTGGGGTGGCGATGCTCGAGCCGAGTGACTCGCAAGAGGCGTACGATTTTACCAGGGCGGCGCTGGAACTCTCCGAGAGTTGGCATGTGCCCGTGCTGTTGAGGGTGACGACGCGCATATGCCATTCGAAGACCGTGGTGGTGCCCGCGGGGGCGTCGGGGCCGAGCAAGGAGCCTGTGTTTGAGCGCGATGTCCGCAATCGAGTGATGGTGCCGGCACACGCCAGGCCTGCGCATAAACGCTTGCGGGAGAAGCTGACGCAGTTGGCGCAGTGGAACGAGACCCTGTCGTTGAACGAGGTGATCGAGGGCGACACGTCCTTGGGGATTATCACCTCGGCAATCAGTTATGTCCACGTCCGCGAGGCCGCGCCCCAGGCGAGCGTGCTGAAGTTGGCCATGACGTATCCGCTGCCGATGGAGAAGATCAAGGCGTTTGCGGCAAGCGTGGATCGTTGCGTGGTGGTCGAAGAGGGCGACCCGTACCTGGCAGGGTCGATCCGGGCGGCGGGCGTGGCCGTCGAGGATAAGCCCGCCATGTACCGCTTCGGCGAGTTGGATGTGGAGCGAGTGAAACGCGTCTTGACGGGAGACCAAACGGCCGAGACCGTAGCGCCGCGGGGCAAGCCGCCGCAGTTGTGCGCGGGCTGTCCACATCGACATGCATTCCAAGTGTTAAGCAAGCTGGGCTGCATTGTGTCAGGAGACATAGGGTGTTACACCCTCGGGGTGCTGCCGCCATTTGAGGCCATGGATAGTTGCGTGTGCATGGGCGCCAGCATTGGCGTGGGCCTGGGCTTGCGGCATGTGCTGCCGGACGAGCAGGCACGCCAGGTGGTCAGTGTGTTGGGCGACAGCACGTTCGTACATAGCGGGATCACGGGATTGGTGGAGATGATGTACAATCCGCCCAAGACCGGACACGTGGTGTTGATTCTGGATAACGGAACGACGGCGATGACCGGCCTGCAGGAACACCCGGGGACGGGGCGGACGCTCGATCATAAGGCGACGGGGAGGGTGGTGTTTGAGGATTTGGCACGCTCGCTGGGGATCAAGCGTGTCTTTGCCTTGGACGTGGGCAAAGACACGGACGGTTTTGAAGAGTTGTTGAAGGAGTCCCTGGCGAGTGATGAGCTCACGGTAATTGTGGCGCGGCGTCCGTGTGTCTTGGCGGCGCGCAAGATTAAACAATACATGGATGAAGCGAAAGAGTGCGAATCGGATGGCAAAGCAGGTAGTTAATACGGTAGTGGCTGGTCTGGGCGGCCAGGGCGTGCTCAAGGCATCGGATATTCTCGCCGAGGCGGCATTTGCGGCGGGCTACGACGTGAAAAAGAGCGAAATTCACGGGATGAGTCAGCGGGGCGGCTCGGTGACCAGCGACGTGCGGTTTGGTGAGGGGGTGCTCAGCCCGATGGTGCCCACGGGTCAGGCGGATTTTCTGGTGGTGCTCTCGCCGGACCAGGTCGAGAACAACCGACATATGCTGCGCGAGGGCGGAGTCTTGATAACGCCGGCGGATATCGACGCCGAGCAGTTGGCCAACAAACGCAGCATTAACGTGGCCTTGTTGGGAGCATTGAGCCGACATTTGGAGATAGGGCGTGAGCATTGGCTTGGAGCCGTGCGAGCCAATCTGGCGGCCAAGCTGCACGCCGTCAATGAGGAGGCGTTCGCGCTGGGCGAGCGTGGCATATAACAGGGCGCGTGGTGGTACAGCCGGTTTGCCGGAGCAGGGCAGCTTGGCTGAGGCTGAGGAAGGAGAGGTTTGCGGATGAAAGAGGCAGCAAAGGGGCAGGCACCGACGTTTCACCCGGTCAGTGCGCCGGATTACCTGCCGGCGGAGCAGCTGTGGCAGTTGCAGTTTTCGCGACTCTCGGCGATTGTGGCTCGGGCGTACGAACGTGTGGGGCTCTTCCGCCAGCGGATGGATGAGCGGGGCTTGACCCCGGCCGACGTGACGAGCTTGGCCGATATCGCCAAGTTGCCTTTCACCGTCAAAACCGACCTGCGCGACACCTACCCGTTCGGGTTGTTCGCCAGTGAGATGAAGGATGTGGTGCGACTGCACGCCTCGAGTGGGACGACGGGCAAGCCTATCGTCGTGGCGTACACGCAAGCCGATGTGGATGTATGGGCCAGCGTCATGGTGCGGACGTTTGCCGCGTGCGGGCTCGGGCGGGGCGATATTATCCAGAATTCCTACGGGTACGGCTTGTTCACGGGCGGGTTGGGGGCCCATTACGGAGCGGAAGCATTGGGCGCAACGGTGATCCCCACGTCGGGAGGCAACACCGAGCGACAGATCATGGTGATGAAGGATTTCGGGGTCACGGCGTTGTGCTGTACGCCCAGTTATTTCCTGCACATCGTCGATCGGGCGGCCGAAATGGGAATCGATCTGAAGGAGTTGCCCATCCGCGCGGGCATCTTTGGCGCCGAGCCATGGACAGAGCCCATGCGTGAGCGGGTGGAGCAGGCCAGCGGGGTCAAGGCGTACGACATCTACGGGTTGTCAGAAATTATCGGGCCCGGCGTGGCCAGTGAGTGCGCAGAGCAGTCCGGTCTGCACATATTCGAGGATCATTTCTATCCCGAAATTATCGATCCGACTTCGGGCGAGCCTTTAGAGGACGGCCAGGAAGGCGAGCTGGTGCTGACCACCTTGAGCAAGTGGGCAATGCCGATGATTCGATATCGGACACGGGATATCACGTATATTATTCCGGAGCGTTGTGGGTGCGGGCGTACGGTCAGGCGAATTCGACGGATCAACCGGCGTAGCGACGACATGTTTATCATTCGGGGCGTCAACGTCTTTCCGTCACAGATCGAAGAGGCGTTGTTGCGGGTCGAGGGCACGTTGCCTCACTACCAGATTATCCTGACGCGAGAGCAGGGGCTCGACCGAATGGAGATCCAGGTCGAGGTGACCGCGGCGGTGTTCAGCGATCGCGTCCGCGCCATGGAAGATTTGCAGCGAAATCTCAGTCATTCGATCGAGCAGATTCTGGGGATACGCTCCAAAGTGACGCTGGTGGAGCCCCACACGCTCAAACGCAGCGAGGGCAAAGCCAAACGGCTGATCGATAAACGCGACCTGTGAACGGATCTGGTCGGCACGGATGCCGAGAGAGCTTGCTGAGCCTGGGCGGCATACTATACGGAAGGAGTCAGACGATGAAGTTGAACCAGTTATCGGTGTTTCTGGAAAATAAGCCAGGGCGATTGAGTGAGCCCTGCAAGGTGTTGGCGCAGGCGGGGATCAATATTTTGACCCTTTCGCTGGCGGATACGCAGCAGTTTGGGATATTGCGCTTGATCGTACGCGAGTGGGAGCAGGCCAAGGTGGAGCTGGAAAAGGCCGGCTGTGTGGTCAACATCACAGAGGTCGTGGCCATCGAGGTGGCGGATCAGGCCGGAGGCCTTGAGTCCGTGCTGGAAATGATCGAGGCGGCCGACATCAACGTGGAGTATATTTACGCGTTCACCTATCGCAGCGGCGACAAGGCCATCATCGTCTTCCGTTTTGAGAATCCCGACGCGGCAATTGAGACTCTACAGGGCAAGGGGGTCAACGTGATAGGCCCGGTGGCCTTGTATGATCGGATAGGGCAGTAATGGCAGAGTTTGCATTTGAGAATCGGATATGGGACACGGCCGAGAAAATGGATCGTCAGGAGCGGCAGACGCTGCAGCTGGAGCGACTGGGTGCGACTGTTGAGCGAGTGGCCGCGAAAGTGCCTTTTTATAACGAGGCGTTGCGGGCGGCGGGCGTGTCGGCGGATTCGATTAAGAGTATCGAGGATGTACGCCGCCTGCCCATGACGACCAAAGAAGACTTGCGGCAGCACTATCCGCTCGGTTTTCTGGCCGTGGGACGCGAGGCGTTAGTGCGATTGCACGGGTCGTCGGGAACGACCGGTAAGCCTACGTTTGTGGGGTATACCGCGGCAGATCGGGAATTGTGGGCCGGGTTGTGCGCGCGGTTTCTGGTGGCGGGGGCCTTACGGCCGGAGCACCTGGTCCATATCGCGTTTGGGTATGGGTTGTTTACCGGGGGGTTCGGGTTGCATTACGGCGTGGAGAAGGTGGGGGCGGCGATCTTGCCGGCCGCGGCGGGCAATACCCATCGGCAGATCATGCTGTTGCAAGATTTGGCCGCCGACGTGCTGGTGTGCACGCCCAGTTACAGCTTGCAGATTGCCGAGGTGGCGCGAGCCCAAGGCGTCGACCCTCGCGAATTGCCGATACGATTTGGCCATTTCGGGGGAGAGCCCTGGACCGAGGATATGCGCACGGCAATCGAGAAAGAACTGAACATCATGGCCTTCAATAACTACGGGTTGAGCGAGGTGATCGGCCCGGGCGTGGCCGGAGAGTGTGCCGCGCGACAGGGAATGCACATTCAGGAAGACCACTTTATTGTAGAGTGCTTGGATCCGGACACGTTGGAACCGGTCCCGCAGGGCCAGCCGGGCGAACTGGTGTTTACCTCGCTGACCAAAGAGGCAATGCCGGTGATTCGTTATCGGACGCGGGACATTGCCGTGCTCGATACCTCCCCTTGTGCCTGCGGACGGACCACGACGCGGATGAGCCGAGTGATCGGCCGTACCGACGATATGCTGATCATTCGAGGCGTAAACGTGTTCCCGTCGCAGATCGAGGAGGCGTTGTTGCGGGTGGAGCAGACCGCGCCGCATTACCTCGTCGAAGTAGAGCGGCCGGGGACGCTCGATAAGATGACGGTGCATGTGGAGATTAGGCCGGAGGATTTCTCGGACCGCATGAGCGAGATGCAGTCCTTACGCGATCGTATCGATCGCGAGATTCATTCGGTGACGGGAATTCGCGTGCAGGTGGATCTGGTGGCGCCCCAGACACTCGAGCGGTCCCTGGGCAAGGCCAAGCGAGTGATCGATCATCGAAAAAAATAGCAGCCGCAAGAAGACTCACCGTGTAGACGCCAAGAGCGCAGAGATAAGAGAAGTATAAGGCTGGAATGGGAGATATCTGGCTAGGTTTAGTCGCTTTGTGGTTCCAGACTTGACTGCCAGAGTAGCATCCGTTGGGTATAGTGATAACGGCAAACGTGGTAGGCTAGAGGCAGGGGGCCAGCGCGAAGCGAAAGGAGTTGCAGTGATGAACAAAACAGGGTGTAACGGTGGCGTGGCGATGCTGTTGGTGGCGGCGGCCCTGGTGATGTTGGCGGTCGGGTGTGCCAAGCAGGAAGGCCAAGGTGACCCCGAGGCGGCCCCCAAGACGATCGAGTTGACGTACAGTGTGTTTTTCCCCCCGTCACACATTCAGTGCCAGACGGCGCAGGCCTGGGCGGATGAAATCGCCAAACGCAGCAACGGGCGGGTGAAAATCGCGATACATCCCGCCGGAACTCTCACGCCCGCGCCTCAGTGTTACGCGGGAGTGGTGGACGGCATCAGCGATATCGGAATGAGCTGTTTTGCTTATACGCGTGGCCGGTTCTCCCTGTTGGAAGGACTGGATTTGCCCGTGGGGTATCCCGATGGCACCACGGCCACACGCGTCGCGAACGAGCTGGTCAAGAAGTATCAACCCGCCGAGTTGGCGGACGTCAAGGTGCTGTACGTCCACGCCCACGGACCGGGCATTCTGGCGTCGAAAAAGGCGGTTCGCTCACTCGACGAGTTAAGCGGGGTCAAGGTACGGGCTACGGGGATGAGTCAGAAAATAGTAGAGGTGTTGGGGGCGGCACCGGTGGCCATGGCCCAGGGCGACACCTACGAGGCGCTGCAGAAGGGGACGGTGGAAGCGACCCTCTGCCCGATGGAAACGCTCAAAGGGTGGAAGCAGGGCGAGGTGATTGATTATATCACGGACGCCTCGTGCGTCGGGTACACCACCGCTATGTTCGTGGTGATGAACAAGGGCAAGTGGGCCTCGCTGCCCGCCGACGTCCAGGAGCTCATGACGGCCGTGAGTGACGAGTGGATCGCCAAGCACGGAGCGGCCTGGGACCAGGCTGATGCCGAGGGGCTCGAGTTCGTGCTGACCCTGGAGCGGGAAGTCATTGTGCTCTCCGCGGAGGAAAAGGCCAAGTGGCAGGCTCGGGTCAAACCCGTCCTGGATAAGTACGTCGAAGACGCCAAGGCCAAGAACGTGCCGGGCGAGGCCTTCTTGAAGGACTTGCAGGAGCGGATAAGCCAGGCACGCCAGGCCAAGGGGTAACCAATGGGCATGGCCGAGCACGTGGCGCTGCAATCATATTTCCGGCGGGCAGTGACATGCTACGGACGCGTGCTGCGCTGGTGGTGTCACGTGCTCGCGGTGCTGGCGTCGCTGAGTCTGCTGGTGATGATCGCCGTGACCTGTGCCGACGTGGTGCTGCGACGCGTCTGGGGGCATCCGATTCGAGGCGCCTATGATATCGTGGTGGTGGCTGGCGCGGTGACCTTGGCGGCGGCCCTGCCCTACACCACGGCGGTCAAAGGGCATATCGCGGTGGAGTACTTCTTCCACAAATGCGGTCGACGCGGCCGAATTATTCTCGATACCTTTTCCCGGTTGTTGGGCGTGACGCTGTTTCTCTGCCTGGCGTGGCAGAGCATGCGAAAAGGAATGAGCCTGCGGGCGGCGAACCAGATGACCGCCACCCTGGACATCCCGCTCTTCTGGATACCCTGGTTGATCGCCTGGTGTTCGGCGATGGTTGCAGCGGTGATCATCTACCACCTCCTGCGGCCGGGGCGGGAGCTTATCAAGCCATGAGCAACATTACCATTGGGATTATGGGCTGCGGGGCACTGCTGGCGTTGCTGGCGGCCAGTGTCCCGGTGGCCTTTGCCATGGCCATTGTGGGCGTCGTGGGCTTTGCCTGTATAACCAGTCCGCACGCTGCCTTGACGATGCTGGCGACCGACGTCTATGACAGCTTTGCTCGGCATAGCTTCACCGTAATACCCTTGTTTGTGTTCATGGGACAGGTCGCATTTCACGCGGGCATTAGCCGGCGTCTTTTCGCGGCCGCGTATCAGTGGTTCGGCCCTCTGCCGGGAGGGCTCGCCATGGCGTCGGTCGGAGCGTGCACCGCGTTCGGTGCCATTTGCGGCTCGGGCCCGGCCACGGCAGCAACGATGGCGTCGGTCGCACTGCCCGAGATGAAACGCTACCGCTACGACATGGAGCTGGCGTGCGGGGCCGTCGCCTCCGGCGGCTCGTTAGGCATGCTCATTCCGCCCAGCGTGGTCTTCATCGTCTATGCCATCATGACGCAAGAATCCATCGGCAAGCTCTTCATCGCGGGAATCGTGCCAGGCCTGTTGATTGCCGCCTTGTTTTGCCTGACGATATACATTCACTGCAAGCTCCGCCCTCACCTGGGACCCGCGGCCACCGGGATCACCTGGCGAGGACGCTTGGCCTCGCTCCTGGGCGTGGCCGAGACCCTCGTGCTTTTCGCCCTGGTGATTGGGGGCATGTTCGCCGGGTGGTTCACCCCCACCGAAGCAGCGGCCATTGGAGCGGCCGGCAGCCTGGTGATAGCAGCCTTGCGCGGACAACTCCACATGCGGATGCTTTCGCGGGCATTGATCGAGACCCTGCGCACCGCGTGCATGGTGATGATTATCGTGGCCGGTGCCGTCGTCTTCGGACGCTTCCTGGCCGTAACGCGAATTCCCTGGGAATTGGCCGGCTGGCTTTCCGGACTGGCCGTGCCCGGCTGGTGTATCTTCGCTCTCATCATCCTCTTCTATCTGGTGGCAGGCTGTTTCGTGGACGCGCTCGGGCTGATCTTGCTGACCATACCGGTATTCTACCCCGTGATTCAGGGACTGGGATACGAGAATTACAACCTCATATGGTTCGGGGTGGTTATCGTGGTGGTGACGCAGATGGGCGTGATCAGCCCCCCCGTGGGGGTCTGTGCCTATGTCGTGGGCGGAATTGCACGCGATGTGCCCTTGCAGACAATTTTCAAAGGGGCGCTGCCTTTCTTGCTGGCATTGATTGTGGCGGCGATTCTGCTGATTGTTTTTCCTCAGTTGGCCTTATGGTTGCCCGGGCACGTCCGCTTATGACTTTCTACGCGAGCCATGGGTAAGAACAGGAGGATATGATGAGCGATGCAGGTGTCGGGCCCGCTGCATGTCGGCGGATTCTCTTCTGTACCGATTTCAGCGAAAATGCCGATCGGGCCTTTGAATTTGCGCTGGACGCGGCTCGTCGCCGGCCCGGATGCCAGTTGTATCTCTTGCACGTCATTCCCGAGTCCGACGCTCAGTTCTGGCGTACCTACGTCTACGAAGTGGATGACGTAGACCAACATGCCCAGGAGGCGATCGACGAAAAGGTGAAAACCGTGTATCGCCCGCGCGTGCCCCAAGACCTGGCCTTTCACGTCGAGTGCCGCGTGGGACGCGACTATCTCAAAATCCTCGAATTCGCCAAGGAGAAGGACGTTGACTTGATCGTGATCGGCCGACAGGGACGCACAGCCCTGGTCAAAGCGCTTTTTGGAAACGTCACAGAGAAGGTCGCACGCAAAGCGCCCTGTGCGGTCCTCATCGTACCCATGAGCTACGAGAAGAAAGTAGAAAAACGAGAGCACACGGACTAGCCTGCTGCATTACCGTTGAGCCAGCACGAAGTCCTTGAGTTGCCCTTTCTTGCGATAGGCCAATCCCTGGAACGTGGCAACCGTTCGGTCCTGACCGTCGGTGACGGTGATGTAGCAGTTTGAAAGCTTGGGGGTGAGCACCACCTCCCGAGCTTCAGCGACAAGGGGGCCTTCGGTCGCGGCCTGCATGAAGGTGATACTCACATTGATGGCCACGGCGACGGTACCGTGGGAATTGCAGGCTGCCGCGAATGCCAGATCCGCCAGCGTAAAAACCGCCCCCCCCTGCGCAACACGTACCCCGTTGAGGTGGTGTTCTTCAAGGTTCATGGTTGCTTTGGCGTAGCCTTTGGCGACTTCCACGATCTGCATGCCATTGTGTTTTGCGAACAGGTCGTGGTTGTTGAAGAAGTCTTTGAGCTCGTCCGGGGTCATTCGGGTCTCCTTGCGTCGCTCGGGTATCGCCGTCTTGGGCCCGCCAAGACCGGCTTCCTCTCAGTGTACGCCAAAGCCAAGGGCCCTGCAACACCGAGGAAACGCAGCCTCGCCTCCTGCCCCGCCCCCTCGACCAAATTCTGCACCAGCGTCTTGAGTGCTCTGCAGCGGCATGGTATGCTAAGGTCGACGCGCGGGCTCCGCCTGGGGGCACAGGCAAAAACACCGCTAGCCCGCAGTTCTTCATGAGTCCTTGGCGATATAGCCATAACTCATTTGCAAAAAATTAGTTATAGGTAATGCGAGAGTTGAGGACATCAACAGACTCGTTCCAGCGAGCACGCGTGGCTTAGCTGCAAAGCCTCAGGCTCTATCTTCCGCAGGCACATACATCCATTTGGCCAGGACCGATACAGCCGGCAACGCTGCCCCCGGGCCAAAAGGACCGCTGGAAAACGAATTCCCGCGAAAAAGGCGGGCTGAGGCGAAAGGAGACAAGGCGATGCTGTACCGGCAGTTGGGCAAGTCAGGAATTGAGGCGTCGGTGGTGGCGTTCGGCGCATGGGCGATTGGGGGGTGGATGTGGGGCGGTGCCGAGGAGTCCCAGGCTCTCAAGGCTATCAACGTCGGCCTTGATGAGGGAATGAACTTTATCGATACGGCCCCCATCTATGGCTTTGGCAGCTCAGAAAAGCTGGTGGGCCGGGCAATCAAGGGCCGACGCGACCAGGTCGTGCTCGCCACCAAATGCGGGCTGGTCTGGGACAGACAAGGTAGTTCGCTCCACTGCTATGCCGACCGGAACAAGGTCACCAACGAGCCTTCCGAAGTGACGGTCTATCGCTCGCTGCGGCCCCAGTCCATTGTGCAGGAGCTCGAACAAAGCCTTCGACGCCTCCAGACGGATTATGTCGATCTCTACCAGACGCACTGGCAGGACGACGTTGTGCCGATCGAGGAGACGATGGCCGCACTGATGAACCTGAAGCAGCAGGGCAAGATTCGGGCGATTGGCGTTTCAAATGCCAACGTGGACCACCTGCAGCAGTATGGCCAAGTCGACGCCGACCAGGAAAAGTTCAGCATGCTCGACCGACAGATCGAACGCAACAAACAGTTGGCGTACTGTAACAAACAGGACATCGCCGTCTTGGCGTACTCGCCCCTGGCCCAGGGGCTGCTCACCGGCAAGGTGACCCCGGAACGCGCCTTCGACCAGGGCGATCAGCGGCGAACAAAGCCACGCTTTGCCCTCAAAAACCGCCAACGCGTCAGTCAAATGTTGGCACAACTGCAACCGCTGGCACACGAGCACGACGTGACGCTGGGCCAACTGGTAATCGCCTGGACCTTTTCCCAGCCAGGGTTGACCCATGTGCTCTGTGGCGTTCGCCGCCCGGAGCAGGCCCGCGAAAACGCGGCTGCGGGGAGACTGCGGTTATCGGACGATGAACTCAGCCAGATCAGTGACATTATCACCACGCATGAAAGCGAGATCGTCTAGACGCCCTGCACCACCACTGCTCTTATTAAGGACCCCTGCTACCGACTCCGACCCACTGCACGCGACTGTCAAACTTGACAGCTGGGCTACGGCAAGACCTGGCCGCTTTCAGACGCCACCCATCACCGGCCCCAAGCCCTGACCGGCAAGCGTTCCGTTAAACGCCTCCAGTGGCAGGTCGCTCCTGCTGACGGTGGCCTTGCGCCTCGTCAAGGCAGTGGCTGGTCGGCCGCGATTACGCTGGGTAGATGGTCGAGCCCATAGTATTTGTGTTCGAGGCTTTGACCATCAATGCGGACGATACGCAGGCCCGAGGGGTCGTCGCCCAGAGGCAGCCCCAGCGGGCCGGTCGTCACGACGGCCAGGCCATTGCTCTGAGCCAGGCGATTACGATGCAAATGGCCGCAGAAGACCCAGTGCAGCCCATGCCGCTTGAGCAGCTCCAGGTAGCTCCTCCGAATCGCTTGCGGGATGTTAAAATAATCGTCCGGCTCGTCGGCCTCTTTGAGGAACCAGGGGTGGTGCATGCACAGCACGGTACGCTCGTTCTGGGCACGCTCGCGACCGGAAAGCTGTTCCACCAACCAGGACCGCTGTGTTTGTTCGTCGCTACGGGCCTGCTCAGGGTGTTGAATCAGACAGCTGTTGATGACAAGAAAACGCCAAGAGCCCTCCTCAAAGGCGTACCAGTCATTGCCGAGCCGCTGGCGATACCAACGCAAATTGGCACCCGTGGGAACATTGGCAATGTCGTGATTGCCGGGCGCCAGATACAATGGGATGTCACTGCGGAGACGCGATTGAAGACGCAATGCCGCTGCGGTTTGAGGTTCGTCACCCGGCTCGTTGATCAGATCACCGGTGAATATCACGAACCTTGGTGAGAGACGATTGATGTGCTCGATCGCCTGCCGATAAAGCTCGG
>CAYNXW010000049.1:0-12097 GCA_964401265.1 uncultured Pirellulales bacterium
CAAAACGACGTATCTGCGACGGCGAGACGTAAATGTCATCCGGACATGGAAGATAATTGTAATCCGGACTACGCAAAAAACCGAAACCGTCCGGCAACAGCTCCAGAACCCCTTCCCCGTACATCAGACCATTCTGCTGGATGCGATCCTTAAGAATCTTAAAGATCAACTCCTGCTTCTTGAGGCCCGTGTATTCCGTCAGCCCCTCCCGCTTGGCCAGATCGTGCAACTGCTCCACCGTCATCTTCTGCAAATCCGTGATATGCAGCTCGCCACGCTTGACCTCTTCGTAACGCGCCTGCGCCTCCTGGTCCAAAGCCCCCTCCTTCTGCTTGCCGGCACTCTCGACCGCCCCTTCACGATCCTTGACCGCTACCTTGGAGTCGGACTCTATCTTCTGTGCTTCCGCTACCGCCGTCCCGGACGACTTGGTGCTCTTACGCTTCTTGCGGGGTTTGCTTTGTTTCTCTTTCGTAGTGGCCTTAGCCATGCTAACGCACTCCTTGGTTCCTAAGCTTGCTTCTTACGCTATACCTTTGTTATCCGTGTCCGTTGTCACGTCAAACGGACCGCTATTGCTTGGGTTGTGGGCTTACGAGAGGCCGCCGATAGGACGCGAATTTCCCGGACTCACCTTGCGATAGGTCCTGATCGTGTATGCTTAAATCCAAGCCCCCGGCTTGTTTCCGGCTTTCCGGCCCACGCTCCAGCCTTCAAGCCCTGGACAATTGCTTGAAAATCCGTTCCACCTGGACGCGCACACTGGATATATCGGAATTGTTGTACACCGTATAATCGGCTGCCTGAGCCTTCTTGTCCAGCGCAATTTGCGAATTTTCCACTTTTTTTAGTTGCCCCGACGTCCAACCTCGCTCCCGAGCCACACGCTCCAGGCGAATCGACGCCTCGGTTGACACAAACACCACCGCGTCGCACCAGCGATCTTGGCCCACCTCGTAAAGCAAAGGTACGTCCAATACTATGCCCCGAACATCGCACTGCCCCTGGTATGTCGCCAGAAGCTCCTTCTCCCGAACGATGACCAACGGGTGAACCAACGACGTCAACCGCTTGAGTTGCTCGGGGTCATCAAATACGATTCGGCCCACCGCCCGACGCGACAATACGCCCACCTCATCCAAAATCGCCGCGCCCCACCATTCTACAAGTTGTTGAATGACCTCCGGACGGGCAAGCACTTCGTGATTGAGTCGATCGGCATTGATTACCACACAACCCAAACGCGCAAACTGATCGGCTACCATACTTTTACCGGCTCCCACACCTCCGGTCAAGCCTATTATCGGACGGTTTTTACTCACACCAAACCTTGATTCTGTTAAATGCTTGAAAATAAAGAGCTTAAGTGGTGCCTGCCTCTTGTGTCGATATGCTGCCCCCGCGGCCAACAGGTCGGCCTCGTTACCTTACGTATCGGCGTTCCAACCCCGTTTCATTATCACTAATCACCTCAAGGGACCTACCCCCCGCCAGAAAAACCACCGCGACGCCTTGAGACGGCCGCCAAGAGCACCAAGGCCGTCAAACACCTTAGCAACTGGCCTGCACTATGCAGCCGGCCACGCAGACTCTCTGGCCTATGGCTTCCTGTGCGGCATTCGTAAATGTATGTCAATATTAGGGTTACGGCAAAATAACTCGGCGCCGGCCAACCCCGCACCCTGCGCCCGCGCGAACCCTTGCTGCAATCACCTGCATGCCTGACACCTTTGACTTCGCTCAAGCAGGCGGATACGATGGCGCCTGACCGGAAGCAGTGACGCGAGCACCGCCCGTCACTCAGTGTCCACAAGTTGTTACACGTCCGCTATTTACGCGAGGCAAAGAAATGAGACCAACCCTAGTCTGTCTTTTCGCAATGATCACGTGTGCCCTCGCAACGGCGTCGCCAGACACGCAAGCCGACGAGCCCTATAAACCCTATATCCCGGCGGACAAAGGCTTGGACCCCGCTTGGGTGGCGTCGCTCGCCGACAGTGGCCACCGCAAGGTCTATCGAGGCGACGAACGCAAGTACGTGGCCATGCCCTGCGGCGGCATCGGGGCCGGACAGATCGAAATCTGCGGCGACGGCAAACTGGGATCATGGTGGATCTTCAATCAGAGTCCACCCTCCAACGGAGGCGTGGGCACCCCCTGGGGCGGGGGACGCTATCTCAAGCCGGCCGTTCCCGACAAACCGGTGGAGCACGGCTTTGCCATAAGCCTCCAACCGGCCAACGGTAAGCCCACGGTCCTCCGCCTCGACAGCACAGACTTCGACGACCTCGGTTTCATCGGCGAGTACCCAATCGCCACTCTCCAATACCACCGAACAAAGAGCCCCCTCCCCCTGGCACTCCAGTGCGAAGTCTTCTCCCCCTTTATCCCGCTCAACGTCCGCGACTCCGCCAACCCCGTCACGGCCTTTCGCTTCTCACTTACCAATACCGCCCAAACCCCCGTGACAGTCGCCTTGGCCGGCTGGCTGCAAAACCACACCTTCCCACAGTCCGGCGAGGCCCGCGTCAACCACGTCTTTCGCCAGACCGATCTCACCGGCGTGCGATTGGCAAGCAGCGCCTCTGCCCAAGTCCTCCATGATGACCCGGCCAACGATGCTGCTGCCGATATCCTTTTTGATGATTTCGAAGGGGACCGCTTCGATGCCAAATGGACCTGCTCCGGCGATGCGTTTACGCACGGGCCGGTACCGGCAACTGTGCCTCTCAATTACGGTATCGCCGGCCACCATGGCCGTTCTCTGGCCAGCTCCTTTCCCGCCGAAGGCAAAGACAAGCTCAAGGGCAAGATGGTCAGTAAGCCCTTCAAGATTACCGACCGACGCTACATCGCTTTCGCCATCGGCGGCGGCAAATACCCCAACAAGACCTGCCTGAACCTGCTCGTCGACGGCAAGACGGTTCGTACCGCCACCGGCAACAACTCCAATACCCTCACCGATACCCAATGGGACGTGGCCGACCTCAAGGGCAAGACCGCCGTATTCGAGCTCGTCGATGCCGTCGAGGGCTCGTTTGCATTCGTTCACCTGGATAACATCCGTTTTACCAACAAACGCGATCGCCCTGTCCATCCCACCTTTGGCGATATGGCCATCAGCGTCCTTGACGGCAAAGCCACGGCATCGGCCAACTGGACCGCTGCCCACGCATTCTTGGCCGAGCTCGCCGCCGACAACGTAGACGCCTCGGACCAACGCACCTATCCCGCCGATCAGATGGGCGGCGGCTCGCTGGTTACCAGACTGCACCTGGCTCCCGGCCAAACCCGTACAGCAACCTTCCTGATCTCATGGTATTTCCCCAACCTCTACAACAAGGAACGAGGCTGCCCCGGCTGGGTCGGCCACATCTACAACAACTGGTACAAAAGCTCCGCCGAGGTCGCCACCTATGTCGCCCACCAGTTCGAGAGACTCTACCAACAGACCAAACTCTTCCATGACACCCACTTCGATACGACCATCCCCTATTGGCTCGCCAACAGAATCACCATGCCCGTCTCCGCCTTGGCCTGCGACAACGTCAAAATATGGAAGAGCGGACGACTCTACGGCTATGAAGGCGTCAGCTTCTGCCTCGGAACCTGCGGCCACGTCTACAACTTCGTCGCCGTTATCGCCCGCCTCTTTCCCCAGTTGGAACGATCGGTACGCCTCCAGCAGGACCTCGCCCTCGCCTTCGATCCCGATTCCGGCCGTATCAACTTCCGCGGCGCCGACGGCACCAATCCCAAACATGACTGGGCCTACGCCTCCGACGCCCAGAGCGGCTACGTCCTAAAACTATATCGAGAACACCTCATGTCCCCCGATCGCGACTTCCTCGACGAAGTCTGGCCCAAAGTCAAACGCATCATCGGCTACATGATCTTTCACGATGGCGCCTGTCGAGGTCTACCGCCCAACGGCGTCATCGAAGACCTCCAGACCTTCTGGGACCCCATGTGGTTCGGCCCCAACCCCTACAACAATACCCTCTACCTCGCCGCTTTGCGTGCCGCCGAGGAAATGGCCCGCCTCCAGAATGAACCCGACCTCGCCGACCGCTACCATAGGCTCTTCCAAACCGGCCGCCAGTGGATGACCCAGCACATGTGGAACGGCCAATACTATGTCCACCTCTACCCCAACGGCTTCATCGGCGCCGGCAGTACTCGAGCCACCGGCGTGGTGACACCTCAGCTCGATCAAAGCAACGCCAAGGGCTTCATTGACGCCTTTAACAGCCACATGCCCCACTACTATGTCGGTGGCGCCTGTGACGCCCAGCAACTCTTCGGCCAGAACTGGGCCCATCAGCTGGGCCTCGGATACATCCTCCCACCCGAGCATTGCGCCCAAGCTGCCGCCAGCATCTTCCGCTACAACTGGACACCGGATATATCACTGGTCTATGACCTCTACGCCCCACATAATCGCACGTTGGCCGCGCCGGGCGAGGCCGCCATGGTCAACGGCAGCTGGCCAAAAAAAGAACGCCAGCCCTTCGAAAACATCCACGACAAAGAGGACATATGGACCGGCCTTGAATACCAGGCCGCCTGCGACATGATTAACGAAGGCCATCTCCAGCAAGCACTCATCATGCTCCGGGCCATCCATGACCGCTACGACGGCAAAAAACGAAACCCCTGGAACGAAATCGAAGGCGCCGAACATTACAGCCGCGCCATGCACGTCTGGAACGTCCTCCTGACGCTCAGCGGCTACACCCACGACGGGCCCGCAGGCAAAATCGGCTTTGCACCCAAACTCAAGCCAGAAAGCTTCAAGTCCTTCTTCTCCGCCGCCCAGGGCTGGGGTAGCTTTGAGCAGAAAATCCAAGACCGCCTGCAACAGGCCCTCATTGAGGTTAAATGGGGACAGGTAAAGCTCAAAGAGATTACCCTTGCCCTGCCCCCCTCCTCAACACCCCACACCGCGACCATAAAACTTGCAGGCCGAACCCTCCCCTGCCGCCTGCTCATCAAGGAGCAACGAGCACACCTCGTGCTTCAGAATGAATGCGTCATTCCCGCCCATGCTCAGATGGTTATCCAACTGAACGACTGAAGAAAACTTGCGCGATTTGGCATCGCCCCGTAAAACGTGAAACCGCCTGATTGGCGCCGGCAGTCGCCAGGACTTACTGTTTCTACGCTATGCGTCGTTGTCGTTATGCAGTCGTCCCCGAAAACCCGTTATGTCAACCTCGCCTTCACCTTGGTAATCATGGCCCCGATACCATGGCGACCTGCAGACAAGCGGCCATTCCCCATAGCAGGCCATCAGGCCCCACCTGAATGAGTCAGGATCGGCTGTTCATCTTGCCCAGGCTGGGTGCTGGGACTATACGCCATCAGCCTGAAACTACGGCGTCAATTTCACGGTCTCGATGGAGAACGCGCCCACCTCGAGTGTAGTGCCCTCCCTGTCATGCTCCAGCCTGCCGCAGTCTTCCTCGATCAGGTTCGTGCGACGCGCCCCCGAGAGTGTACCCTCAGCACTGATTCTGACACGACTGCTGCTCTTGCCTTCCGTCTCGTAAAAGCGAACGATCACCTCATGGCCGTCTTCCGACTTCTTCACCGCCGTGACCACCATGTTCCCTGCGGAAAGCGAAAGAAAACTCCTGCTCTCGGCAAGATCAGCCCTGTCGTCTTTCGTCTCCGGCACCACAGCGATCAACGGATTGTTGGACTGCACCCCCTGGCGATACCCGTTCTCCCACCCCGGTTTATGCGAGTACATAGAAAACGTGAACCTGTGGTCGCCCGGCTGCGTCCAGCAATGCAGCCACCGGTTACAACTGTAAGCGCTCGAAAGCAGTATCGGCTGAAGAATCGGGTATTGTCCCCCTTGACCGCCGCACACCTCGGCATAGTCCCAGGCCACAACGCTTGAACCTATCGTCACGCCGCCTTGGGCATCGCCTGCGTAGATCCAGTTCTGAATCTCTCGCGGACGCACCCCCGCTTCACGATGGTAAGCCAACGCCTTCTCCACTTCGCTCCTGCCGATTTCCACAACCCCGAAAGGCGCTTCGTAGGCCACGGACTCCTGATCGCCATTCAGCGGAAACATCAAGCGGCTCTGTCGGCCTTCTTCGTAGGCACGGTCTTGCCTTGCGAATCCACGATCGCGAACACCTCGGGCGATCCCGCCGGAATCTTCATCTCCACCATGTCTGTTCGATTCCAGCCCAGCGTATTGAATACCACCAGAGGCAAGCCTTTCGACGCCGTATTGACCCTGCACGCAATCGCCCCCAGGGCGCTCGTCAGTAGCGTCCCGCCCGTGTTACGTGCGCCTTTATACGCTTCGGCGTAGTGTTTGAGTACCGCCCGCGGGGCGAAACCGTGACACGAAAAAACCGACTGCTTCCACGCCTCATCCAATGCCTTGGTGGGATACGTGCCAAAGTCCTTCTCTACCAGGGCTCGAAAAGTAGAAAACGCCTCGGCCGCCAGCAGCAGTCGCCCCGATTCTCGCTGATCCGTTATGAGCTCGTAGTTACTCGGAGCCGCCTCGTAAACCCACTTGTTGGGCCACTCGCCCATGAGATTCTTCAACTTCGCCTGGTCTGTCTTCACTGCATCCATCGCCTGGCCCAGTGTCGAGTATTGCATCAGCGGCAGGCCTCGATATCTTGCATACGCGTTCCACGTGTCGATGCTCTCACGACGCGACTTGGGCATGCGACAGTCCATGCAGAGAAATTGGACAAGATGAGGCGGTATCTTACGCGCGATGTGAGTCGTCTCTAATGAGCGAACCCAGCTGGCCATAGCGAGGTTGTTGCCTATCCTTTTCTTCCCGTGTGAGCCAACGTCGTTGCCGTAGTGATGCATGAAATAACAAAACACTTCCGAACCGTCCGGGGCAATCCAGTTCACATGATCCGTATCAACGCTTCCCAGGTTCCAGCTGCGGCTCAGAAAAACCTTGTCTACGCCCGATTTGCGTAGGATCTGGGGCATCTGGATGCCGAAAGCGGGCACGTCGGTGTTGAAGTAAATCGAAGCCCTCGCCGGAAACGTCCGCTTGAACCACCGCGGGCCCAGGTACATCTGCCGAGCCCATTGTTCACTGGTAATCAGGCTCGGATAAGGCATGGTATAGCCGGCCCCCCATTCCATCCTCCCTTCCTTGAACCGCTGCTTCAGCTCAGCCACACGCGCAGGACGACGCGCAAGGTACTCCATCAGCCAGACCGTGTACTCGCCCGCGAACGTGAACTCAGGGTCCTCTTTCATCAGATCGAGCGCCCGGTCGATCTCCGCGAAAACGAATCGCATCTCAGCCTCGTAAGAGCCCTTGTGAAAACCAAGGTCATGGTGTGACGAGAGCACCAGATGGATCTTGCCCTCCTTGAAGTAACTCTGTGATAAGGCGGGCCTTGCTGCCCCCAGAACCACCCCAAGCAGCATCAATGTCGTCCACGAGATTATCCGTCGCATAACCGTCTCCTGGTATGTGTCCTTCTCCAAACCGTTCGGCTTGGCCCGCGAACATCTGTTCCCTGTCTGCACCCGGTCTGATCGCTCACGATCCTCGCTTCCTCCGCACAATGAACTACCCGAATGCTACCATGTGCCTGGAAGCATAAAATATCCCACCTCAATTTGTTCTAGGCTCTCAGGGCAACACCCTCAACCCTTGCAAACCAGCCAGTTGTCACCCCACGAGGACTGCACCTCGATCGGCACCGCCAGATCCATCGCCGTGGTCATCTCCTCCCGAACCACCTCGCTACAGGCCTCAACCTGGGCCCGCGGCGCTTCAAGCACCAGCTCGTCATGCACCTGCAAAAGCAGCTTCAGGTCCAGATGCTCCCGCTGAATCCGCCGATGCAGGTTGATCATGGCCACCTTGATCAGATCCGCCGCCGACCCTTGCACCACCGTATTGACCGCCATACGCTCCGCCAGCCGCCGTCGCGAAACGTTTCGGCTGTTGAGATCCGTAATCGACCGTCGCCGACCCAGAATGGTGCGAACCAGAGACTCCTTCTTGGCCTGCTCGATCACCCCGTCCATGAACTCGCGAATCCGAGGATAGCGGGCGAAGTAATCGTCGATAAACTGCTGCGCCTCCCCCACCGAGATACCAATGGATCGACTCAGACCAAAGGCGCTCTGCCCGTAAATAATCCCGAAATTGACGCCCTTGGCTTTGCCACGCTGGCTGGCGTCAACCTCCTCTGGAGCGACACCGTACACCTGCGACGCCACAAAGCGGTGAATGTCCTGGCCACTGGCAAACGCGGCCAGCAGGGCCTCGTCACGACTGAAGTGCGCCAGGAGCCTCAACTCGATCTGCGAATAGTCCGCCGCCAGCAGCACCTTATCGGCACCGCCGGCCACAAAGGCACGACGAATCTCCTGACCCAGCGGCGTGCGGATGGGAATATTCTGCAGGTTCGGCTCGCTGCTGCTCAGACGCCCGGTCGCTGCCACCGTCTGGTTGAACGAGCCGTGCACTCGGCCGGTGTCCGGTTGAATCATCGAGGGCAGCTTGTCCACGTACGTGTTCTTGAGCTTGCTCAACTGGCGGTATTCCAGCATCAGCCGCGGCACCGGATGGACCCACTGAAGCGCTTCGAGCACTTCCTGGTCGGTCGATAGGCCAGACTTCGTCTTCTTGACCGCTTCAAGGCCCAACTCCTCGAACAGCACCACCGACAACTGCTTGGGCGAATCGACGTTGAAATCGTGACCAGCCTCCCGGTGTATCTGCTCCACCAGTTCGCCCATGCGATCCGCCAGTTGACCGCTGAGCTTGTTGAGGCAGTGCACATCCAACGCGATGCCCTCGTACTCCATGCCGGCCAGCACGTTGACCAGGGGCATCTCCACCTCGTCGAACAGACGCCGCAGGCTCTCGTCCTGGAACATCTGGTCGAGGTAGTTCTTGAGTCGCCACGTAATGTCGGCATCCTCAGCGGCATAGTCCGCCGCCAGATGGGTGTCGACCATGTCGAAAGTCAACTGGTTCTTGCCGCGCCCGATAAGGCTTTCCAACTTAATGGTCTCGTGCCCCAAATAGTCCAGGGCCATGCTGTCCAGGTTGTGACGCGTCCGGTGGCTGCTCAGAATGTAGCTGGCTACCATGGTGTCAAAGCTGACACCGGCGACATAGAGGCCCGCGCGACGCAGGACGACCATGTCGTACTTGATATTCTGGCCCACCTTGCCGATGTCGGGATCTTCCAGGATCGGCCGAAGTCTTTCGAGGGTGGTTGCACGGTCCAGGCAGGCCTGGCCCAGCGGCACTCGAAGCGGCAAATAGTAGGCCTCGCCCACCTCCCAGGCGAAGCTCATGCCCACCAGGTCCGCCGCCACCGGGTTGGTGCTCGTCGTTTCGGTATCCAAAGCAAAGACGCCCTGCTGCTCGAGGGCCTTGAGGAACGTCTTGAAGTCGGCCTCGGTGTCGATCAGATGGTAATGGGCCTTGGCGGGCGGCTCGGCCGGTGTTTTGTCGGCCGCTGCACCCACCGTTGCGCTGTCAGCAGAGTCCGCCGCCGACGTGCCCGGCGACGATGGAGCTTGGGCAGTCGTGTCCCCCAATTCCTGGCAGATGTCGTCGAGCTGTTTGACCAGCCTGGTGAAGCCCAGCTGCCTGAAAAGCTGCTCCAGCACGCCGCGGTCGAGGCCTTTGAGGGCCATGGCTTGCCAATCCAGCTGGAGCGGCACGTCGCTTTTGAGGGTGACAAGTTTCTTGGCGAGTTTGAGTTGGTCCGTGTTGTCGCGGAGGCTCTGGCCTCGTTTGCCTTTGATGTCGTCGCGGTGGGCGAGCACGCGGTCGAGGCTGCCGTATTTCTGAATCCACTGGAGGGCGGTTTTGGGGCCGACGTCGGGGACGCCGGGGACATTATCGGACGTATCGCCCACCAGGGCGAGCACGTCGACGACCTGTTCCGGGGTGATCCCCTTTTTCTGCATAAGCCCGGCGACGTCCCGTTCGCTGCCACTGGCGGGGTCGTACATGACGACGGCGTCGGCGAGAAGTTGTTCTAAGTCTTTGTCTTTGGAGCAGATACAGACGTTATAGCCTTGGGAGCGTGCCTGGCCCGTGACCGCGGCGATGAGATCGTCGGCCTCGTAGCCGTCCTCGCGGAGCACGGGGATCTTCATGGCGGCGAGAATCTCGTCGATGCGTCTGATTTGGCTGGCGAGTTCGTCGGGCATGGGGGGCCGGTTGGCCTTGTAGTCTTTGTAGAGCTGGTGGCGGAAGCAGGGGCCTTTGCTGTCCATGGTGACGGTGAGCAGGTCAGGTTTGCGCTCACGGAGGAGCTTGAGGATCATGGTGGTGAAGATGTAGGTGGCCTTGGTTGGCTCGCCAGTGGGGCTGGTCAGGTTCGAGCCGATGGGGGCATAAAAGGCCGCGTAGATCAGGGCGTGGCCGTCAATGATGTATAAGGTGTTGCTGTTGCTCATGTTACCTGGATTGGTTAGTTATTAAAGGTGGCTTGCCCAAGCGAGCTATAGGATCCTGGAGCCGCCGCTGCGTGAGTTGGAAAGGCGGTCTGGCCACTGTGAATGTAGGAGAGGCCACGGGGCTGGTCAAGTGTTTTGCCGGTACGGGACAAGGCGCCGCGCCGCGCTCGCTCGGGGCCATAAGAAGAACGGGGGGGGCCATGGCGAAAGTACGCACACGGGGGGGCGTGCTGATGGGCCCCAAACGGGCGATTTGAGCGCGAATGTGTCGGCGGGAACAGGAAGAAATCTGGTAAGATGGGTAAGATGTAGCGATTATACTGTGCGCAGTTCGAGCAACGAGTGCCAAAAAGTGGGCAAAAGTTGAAAGAAGTTGGGCGGTTTTGGGCAAAAGTTGGGCCGTTTTGGGTCACTTTCGGGCGTTTTTGGGGCAAAAAAACAGGGTGATTTTCACAAGTGCGATCAGCCTATATTGCCCAAAGCGCCTATTTTAACAGAGGAAAAAAGCAGGCACGCAGGGTCCGAGGCACCGAGCCTCTAGGTGCCGGTGACGGCCGGGGCGGCGGGTGAAAGGGGGCACGTGACGGGGCAGGCGGCGGAGGGCTGTTGTCGTCGATTGGCCGGGTCGGGTCCGGCAGGTTGTATGAGAGGTGTTGGCTTTTTTGGTTGACGTAAGTGCCAGCAGTTGGCATAGTAGACGACGATAATTTGGCCCCCGCCAACACGAGCTTCAACCGGGCCGCCGGTTGGGGAGCAAACCTGAGACTGGAAATCCCACAGGGAGACTGCCATGCCCGCCGCTAGAAGTACCGGTGAATCCAAAGGCCTCTTTGTAGCGTTGATCATTTTTGTCGTTCTCTTCCTGGGTGCGACGGTGTTTGCCGTGGTGTTGTTCATGAACACGGAGGAACTCAAGCAGAGTGCCTCCACGGCGGATCAGGAGCTGGCCGAGATGGCCAATACGGCCCAGGTGCGTGCGTTGAAGCCTTTGGTCCAGCGCAGCGGCGGTCGGATCTCTCAGACGGCGATGTCTCGGGTGGCGGAGGACATGAAGTACCTGGCGGCGTGTGTGGCCGGGCCTGACGTGGGCGAGTTTGACGTGGCGGGTGTGCGGTCGATGGTGGAGAGCCGTTCGGGCGAGGTGATGGGGGATGTGGGGATTCTCTTGGGCAAAGAGGTTCCGCAGGACGCTTCGGAGGTGGGGCTGACCGGGGTGGTGCAGAAATTGATGGCCTTGAACGTGCGGTTGGCGGAGCAGACGAACCGGCAGGCGAACACGATGCAGGCGAGTATCGACTCGCTGGAGCAGCAGGTGGCGGCGAAGACGGAGGGAGTAGCTTCGCTGGAGAAACAGCTGGCGGAGGAGACGTCGCGGGCGGCTCAATTCAAGAAGCAGTATGACGAGTTGGCGTCGGAGCAGAGCGAGCGGTTCAAGAGCATTAACACGGATGTTCGTGACCGCAACGAGGCGTTGCAGCAGAACCTGGACCAATTGCAGAAGACGCACGACAAGCAGGCGCAGGAGCTGGCGAAGGCGCAGGGGATGATCGAAGAGCTGCGTAAGCAGTTGCAGGATTTCAAGGCGCGTCCGGAGACGGAGATGGCGGCGTTGGAGACGGACGGCTACATTGTTCAGGTCGTGGCGCGGGAGAAG
>CAYNXW010000050.1:0-12015 GCA_964401265.1 uncultured Pirellulales bacterium
GGTCTGGGGCACAATCAATAAAGACCTACGATCTCATCGCAGGGGTAGCCCCTCAATACCATTGTGTTGGGCCATCTTGCCAATGGCGCCGGGGCGTGTCTGTGCCCTTCACCGATGGCTGTCCTAGTAATTCGTCGCCTCTAATTCGAAATGAGCCTGTGCGTGCAAACACGCCGGGCAGGCCTTCGGCGCCGTCTCTCCCTCGTGAATGTAACCACAATTGCGACAGGCCCAACGCACCTTCGTCCCACGTGAAAACACCTCGCCCTTCTCCAGGTTCGCCAGCAGCTTGCGATAGCGTGCCTCGTGACGACGCTCCGCCACCGAAACACTTCGAAACAATGCCGCCACCTCGGCGAAGCCCTCTTCTTCAGCCACCTTGGCGAACCCCGGATAAAGGCTGGTGTGCTCCTCGTGCTCTCCCTCGGCCGCGTGCAGCAGGTTCCCCGCCGTATCCTTGCCCAGGCCCGCGGGGTACGTCGCTGTAATTTCCACCGCGTCGCCTTCGAGGTAACTGAAAAACCGCTTGGCGTGCTCCTTCTCCTGATCGGCCGTCTCGGCAAAGAGCGCCGAGATCTGCACGTACCCTTCCTTGCGTGCGACCGAGGACGAATAGGTGTAGCGATTGCGTGCCTGCGATTCCCCGGCAAACGCCTTGAGCAGATTTTGTTCCGTTCGTGTTCCTTTGATCGACTTGCCCGACATGAATGCTCCTTCCTCTAACATGTTTCCATGAGTAACAAACCAAAAAAACCGCGGCTAGGACCGCTCACCCCGCCCACGGTCCTTAACCTTATTGTTGAGCCGCAAGAGAACGAAGTCAAGTGCCTAGGGCCTACCTTTACGTCCAAATGTCCGCTCCTTGCCCCCCTTGACGCCCATGGCCGCGGGTGCCCCCTCAATAATGACTCGACGTCACCGGCCGCCGCCCCGATGATCCCATGGCCGGAAACAACGTCTGCGACGCGTGAAAATCGTTCCCCTTTACAATCGCCGCCACGCTGTACTTGTCCATCACCTGCGTCACCCGCACCCGCCCGAGCGGATCGCCGGCCAGATGCCCCAGTACCTGCCCGCTATCGGGATCGATCACCACCTCCGGCGCTGGACGCACCACATACTCGCCTCCCACGCGAATGTCGCGGTCGCGTCCGCCATTGATCACTACCCTGTCCTGCATTACCGACGCAATCTTGGGCTGGTATGGCTGGTCCGTAATACCCTTGACCACCAAACGCACCGCCTCGTCCAACGCCTTCGACGTGGCCCGCCCCAAAGGCGTACGGTAGAAGGTGAAGCTGCCAAAGGCCATCGAACGGTAAGGCACCTCCGCCTCGTCGGATGATATCTTGGCCTTGACGGTATCGGTCGCTATGACCTGGCCGCTCTGCAAATCCACAACGTAGACCGTCGCTGCTACGACCGCGTGACTGCCCCGATTGAACAAGGCCCGGTCGAACAACTTGCCCACTGGCGTGCCCGCCTCCACATGCGCAAAATCCGTCACCGTGCCCTTGATGAGGTAGCGGACTTCCTGGTAAAGCTGCCCCTGGTCCGCGCCGCGCCGCTCCCTTGCCTTGAGCATCCTCGCAAACTGCCCACGCTCCACCACCTCGAAACGCCGCGCACGCAAAAGGCGATCCGTCAACTGTTGCGAAAATCCCCCACCGACGTCCCAGCGTAGCGAAATAGGCGCCCGATTCTCAAACGTCGCCACCGCTACGCTTGGCCGAACGTACCTCTTGCCGTCGTAGTGTCCGTAATGTCCCGGCCTGTGACAGCCGGCACAACATGCCAGCATCGCCAGTCCAAAGGCTGCTGTCAACCATAAATGCCTGCAAATAAACGTGTTGCGTACCAGCTTCGTTGTCATCCCTTCACCTCGCCCGCATTTGCCGTCTCGCCTTTACCTTGCCCGCGTTTGCTGTTTCGCGTTCATCTTGCCCGCGGTCCTCTTCTTCCCAGCCCCCAAAAAGAGCATTTCACACCCCACCTGTATCGTTATCGGCCGTCCCCGCCCACTACCTCCACCCTTTGCAGGAAACGGCACGGTGGATCTAGAAGGCCCCGCCTTTCCTGTCGCCTATTATTCAATCAACCCCCGCGATCTCGTCGCAACGCCAGATTTTCGCCTGCCCTGTTCGGTCCCCTCACCGTCACCTTGCCTCCCCACCACCAATTTTCTACATTCGCTTGTCCAGGCACTGTTCCGGCCGATATACTCAAGAGCAGTTATCATTAAGATTCGAGACTATATGGGCCTGCCGGAGCACCCAAAAAAATGGCCAAAACCACCAAAACACCCTGCATCGCGGCCCCGCGTCTCTCTAATCTCTCTAAAGGCTCTTGCCTTGCCCTCGAACACCTCGAAACGCGCCTGTTCCTCTCTGGCTCACCCCAGATCCTCTACATCGACTTCGACGGCCAGCGCGTCTTCAACCGGCCCGGCGACTTCGACCTCGAACTTCCCTTCGTCGATATCCCCGCCTACGACCTGGCCTCCTTCGGCTGGGCCGGCCGAGAGCAGGAATCCATCGACCATGTCCTCGGCTTCGTCCGCGAAGACTTCGCCGCCTACGACGTCCTCGTCACCGACCAGTTCCCCGCCGGCCCGCAGCACACCACCGTCTACGTCGGCGGAAACAGCGATTGGCAAGACGACGGCGACGACCTGCTCGGCATCGCCACCTACGACGTCGGCAACACCGACCCGAGCAACTACGCGTTTGTCTTTCCGCTCGAAATGGCCACCTACGCCAACGTCACCAACTCTCTCCTGAACTTCAGCGAATATCTTGCCAATCTTATCACCCACGAAGCCGCCCACACCTTCGGCGCCGACCATATTGACGACGCTTCCGCCCTGATGAACCCCTACCTGCCCACCAACCCCCGCCGACTCATGTTCGGCAGCGGCTACATCACCGGCGAATCTCGCATCCAGGACACCCAAACCCTTCTCGGGAAGAACCTCGGCTACGACCACGGCCGCGACGACTACGGCGACACCCGACCCACCGCCAGAACCATCACCACCAACACCACCCTCACCGGCTACCTCGAACGACGCGATGACGTCGACACCTTCACCTTCACCCCCGCCGTCAACGGTTCCCTCACCGTTTCTGTTACCACCACCGCCTATACCAATCTCGACGCCCACCTCCAGATCACCGACGATGCCGACCTCTTTCTCCAAAACGGCAACCCCGGCGGCTCCTCGGACGCGTCCCTCACCTTGAACGTTGTCGCGGGCCAAAAATATACCATCTACGTCGCCTCCGCGGCCGACAACTCCTCCGGCACCTACACCCTTACCGTACCCTCACTCGACACTGTCCCGCCGACCGCCGCCGGCTCACCCGTCATGGCCCCCGCCACCGACTCCGGCGTCTCCTCCACCGACGCCATTACCAACAACAACCAGCCCCGATTCACCTGGACCGCCGCACAGGATTCCGCACCCGGCGACACCGGTATCGCCGGCTACCTCTACCGCGTCGACGGCGGCCCCTGGAGCGACCTGCTCACCACCCGTCTCGTCCGCCTCGATCCCCTCGACGACGGCACACACCTCTTCGAAATCTACGCCATCGACAACGCCGGCAACGCCGGCCCCATCGCCTCTGCCCCATTCACTGTCGACACCACCATCGGCGCCCCCACCCTCGCCGGCATCGACCCCGCTACCAGCCTCCAATCCAACAACATCTTTACCAATCAGAGAGCCGTTACCCTCACCGGTTTGGCCGAACCCGACAGTCTCGTCTACCTCTACGACAACAACCAACTTACGGCTCTGGCCCCCTTCACCTCCACCGGCAGCTTCTCCTTCACCCTCACCGACCTGGCCCCCACCGACCACGCCTTCACCGTCCTTGCCCGTGATCCCGCCGGCAACCAGGCTGCCTCGGCCGACACCGTCGCCCTCAGTATCGACACCACTGCTCCTCAAATCACCCGCGTCGCCCTGCGCGACCGCATACCCAACGCTACCACCTCCCAGATCGTCCTGACTTTCTCCGAGCCCCTCACCGCTGACCCCCTCGACAACCCCGCGCTCTACTCCGTCATCGCTGCCGGTGGCGACGCCAACTTCGAGAACGGCGTTAACGCCATCTCTATCCAGTCTGTCGATTACCTTCCCGTCGCTGCCACCCTTACCCTCTCCGTCGCCTCGGCCGGCCAACTCGACAACGACCTTTACCGCTTCGCTATTGCCAATCCCGACCCCTTCACCGACCTCGCCGGCAACCCCCTCGACGGCGGCCCCTACCTCCACGAATTCACCGTTGCCCCCCTCACTCTCGACCTTACCAACACCACCCTCCAGCTCATCGACACTGCTACCGCCGCCCGTGCTACCGTCCGCCTCATCGCCGCTCCCGGCAGCCTTACCCTGAACGGCCAAAACCTCCAGCTCACCCAGCAACGCAGCCGTACGATTGTCACCGGCGCCAACCTCCAGATCTTCAACATTGACTTCACCGGCGACGACCCTGCCCGCCTACGCCTCTCCGCCAACGGCTCTGACCAACCCATCCTGTGGAACGGCCTCACAGGTCACTCCCTCGCCCAGCTCTCCGCCGTCGGCTTCGAACTCCTCGGCGACATCACCCTCACAGGCCACCTCGCCTCCGCCCGCCTCGACACCATCGCCCCCAATGCCACCATCACCGCCGGCTCCCCCGCCCCCAAAGGCTCATCCCTCCGCGCCGCCGACATAGGCCACAACGTCGCCTTCGACCTCGCCGGCTCCCTCCGCCGCTTCGATGCCCAACAATTCCCCTCTGGTGCCCTCGCTGCCGACGACATTGGCCGCCTCCGCGTCCGCACCGGTGACGTCGACCTCGACATCACCGCCCGCCAGGGTGACATTCTTGCCCTGAGCACCCAAGGCGACATTGCCGGGCGACTTTCCGCCGCCGCCGCCGTCGGCTCCGTCACCACCCGCCGGGGCGCCATCCACGCCGCCATCCGCGCCGCCACCGACATCCACTCCGTCGCCGCCGTCAACCTCGACAACGCCCTGCTCAGCGCAGGCCAATCGATCACCCGCGTCACCGTGCGCCGCGACATCACCGACTCCTACATCCTCGCCGGTTACGACGTCGGGGCCGATGCCGCCTTTGGCCCCCAAACCCCCGATGGCCGCGACCTGCCCGGCAGCGGCAACGTCGGCCGCGTCAGCGCAAAAGGCCAATTCGCCCGCAGCTACATCGCCGCCGGCGTCCTGCCCCACGCACCCCTGCCCGACGCCGCCCTGCCCCCGGATCGATTGCCCTACATAGGCCAGTCCGGCTCCATAGGCCCCACCCGCTTTGCCAGCCTGGATGCCAATGCCCTCCGCGACTTCGGCCTCTACGCTGCCTCTGCCATCACCCCCCCACGCATCACCACCAACGCCCCCCTCCCCGCCACTTTCCAAACCCTCATCATGTAAAAATGGGGACAGCCTTCTTGCCATTCCCGTGAGGGGTGGCAGCGTCTGTTGACGCTCGACGCACCGCCGCCGGGTGCAACAGGCGATGGCGAATACGGTTCCCTCCCTTCTTTCAAGCTCGACACACATACCCCTAAAGCCCCGCAAGCTCATCCTGGGGCAGACGCCCTCCATCCGTAAGCGACCGATACCCTGTGTCCTGAAGCCCCCTACGTAAGTAGGGGGTCCCCCTGTCCACCCTGCCCCCCCAGCAGGCGTAGCGCGGGCATGCCCGCCATTCATTTTGCGCAGCGAATCCATGGCCCGTCTTGAATCTGGAGCTTCTGAATTCGAAATATGTTTCGAATTGCAAATGTACGCCTTCGCTTACCCCTCGTCCCCCCACCTACTCCGGCGGTTCCGAATCGTTCTCTGTCGCCCGCTGCACCGGCACGGTGCCTATCGCCTCGGGTGGTTCCGGGTTGTCCTCTGCCACTGTCTGGACCGCCTCGCTCCCTATCGCCTCGGGCGGTTCCGTATCCCCGTCCCAATCCGCCTGTGCGGGCCCCACCAGAACCAACACACCCATTACCACCACCAACGCCGTTATGGTTTTGCGCATCAAACGTACTCCCGGCCTCCCAAATAGCACTTTGTCCCTGACACCCAAAATGTAAAATACGCACCCCACAACGGCAAGCACGCTGGCCCATTTTACCGAATGTCTCCCGCTCACCTCCCTTGCCCGCCCCCTCCAATCCCTACAATCTGCACCGCCGCCCCTTCCTCCGGCACCTTCTCCTTGCTGGCTTCTCTTGATTCATAACTCTTAACTCATAACTCATCACTCACAACTTTCTACAACGCCCCTATCGACGCCCCGCCGTCAAGTCGCTAAAATACCCCTGTGGTTTCGGGCCGGCACTCAGGCTGAAACAGCGCTAAAAGAAAGCAAACACACGACTTATGAATACTGATCGACCTGCTTCCATCGACCTTGAGGAGGCTCGCGAGCTCATCCGCCGCGAGGCCCAGGCCGTCGCCTCTCTGGCCGACCACCTCGATGACGGTTTTTCCGAGGCTATCTCGCTTATCTACCGTTGCACAGGCAACGTCGTTCTCAGCGGCATCGGCAAGGCGGGCATCATTGCCCAGAAGATTTCTTCTACCCTCGCCTCCACGGGCACCCCCAGCCACTTCCTTCATGCCGCCGAAGCTGTTCATGGCGACCTGGGCCGATTACGCTCCGATCAGGACATCGCCATCGTCCTGAGCCACAGCGGCGCCAGCCCCGAAATCGTACGCTTAATCGCTCTGTTCAAACAACTTAGCATCACCATGATCGCCGTTACCGGCAACCCCCGCTCCCCTCTGGCCAAGCACAGCGACGTCCTGCTCTCGCTGGGCCGTATCGACGAAATCTGCCCTCTGGGCCTGGCCCCCACCGCCAGTACCACCTGTATGCTTGCCCTCGGTGACGCCTTGGCCATGACCGTCATGAAGCTGCGTGACTTCCAGGCAGAAGACTACGCCCGCTTCCACCCCGGCGGCGACCTGGGCCGCAGACTCATCACTGTCGAACAGGCCGCCATGTTCACCCGCGGCAAACCCCTGCCCCAGGCTCCCGAGTCCTGTACCGTTCAGCAAGCCCTGGCCCAAGCCGAGGCCCAAACTGAAATGAGGCACGGCTGTATTCTCCTGGTCGATACGGCCGGACGACTGACCGGCCTGCTCACCGACGGCGACCTGCGACGTGCCTTCCAGAACCAGGGCGTCAACTTCCATCAACTGCCCGTGGCCCAGCTGATGACCCAGGGGCCCAAGGTCGTTTGCCCCGACACCCTCGCCAGCGAAGCCATGGCCATCTTCCACAAGAACCGTATCGACGAAATACCCGTCGTGGACGACGACGGCAAACCCGTAGGCCTTATCGACGTGCAGGATGTTGTCACCCTGCGCGTCCTCCAGTGAGCCGAGCGAAAAACCATGAATGACATTGTCAGCAACCTCAAGATGCTCGTGATGGATGTCGATGGCGTCCTCACCGACGGCGGCATCATCCTCGATCAGAACGGCGACGAACTCAAGAAGTTCCACGTCCACGATGGCGGCTGGATACGCATCTGGGGCCGCGAAGGTCTCAAATCCGCCATCATCACCGGCCGGCAGTGTCCCGCTGTCGCTCATCGTGCGATGAGTCTGCAAATTGACTACATCTACCAGAACGCCACCAAGAAGCTGCCCGTTTTCGAACAACTCATCGAGGAATCGGGGATACAACCCGAGCAGATGGCCTATATTGGCGACGACGTCTTTGATCTGCCCGTTATGCGTCGAGTGGGCTTCAGTGCCGCGGTGGCCGACGCCTTCGACGAAGTCCGCAACGTGGCGGACTATGTCACCACGCTGCCCGGCGGCCGCGGCGCCGTGCGGGAACTGATTGTCTATCTGCTCAAACGCAAGGGCCTTTACGACCACGCCATGGAACGATACCGACAATAACTCTAGCGGGTCTGTGCGAGCGATAGGCCCCGGGTGCGGGCCAGGCCCTACAGCTCGCCCTCGTACTACGCCAACCGGGCGTGAACCTGTCTGCAATATTTATGATGCTCAAAAGATTTTTGATAGTCGGGCTGACCTTCCTTGCTGCCGTGGCAGGACTGTTCATTTACCAATGGTTCACGGCCTCGTCGCAAACGGGCTCAGCAGCCAGCGACGCTCCGCCACCTCCTCCGCCGAGCCTTTCGGATGCCGGCACGGGCGGCCACGGAGAGCAAATCGTTGAATTTGAAGGGGTCAGGATCGAGCAGACGCGCGACCCCTGTTTTGTCACCCGCGATCGTGACGCCAACATTACCCAGAAATTCGGCTGGCGGGAGGTCATCAGCAAGGAGGACGAGGCCCTGGTTGTGGCGGCGCCGCACTACAGCCGCTATCTCACCAACGGCAAAATGATCTGCATCAACGCTGAGACGGGCCAGGTGCAGACGCCGGGCGTCCGCCAGGGAGAAATCCCGCAACGTGGTTCCCTGCACGGGGTTACGGTCACGATGTACCCGACGCATGACCGGAGGGAGCCAGCGGAGATGGAGGTCAGACTGGCAGGGCGGGTGGAGTTCGAGGTGGAGTTCAGCCGGCTGGATTGCCCGGGTGGGTTTGAGGTGCAATCGCAGGACTTTCAGGCGGCGGGCGAGGGGCTGCGGCTGCAGTACGACCAGATCGACGAGCGGGTGCAGGAGATGACGATCCGCCAATTGGATCGCCTCAGGTTTGCCCGTAACACAGTGTCAGATAGACAGTTATCGCCTGGGGCAGGCTCGGCTAAGACGGAGCCGCAGGCGGGTGCCGTTGAGGACGGTTCGGCTGATGCTGATGCCGAGGCCGAGGGTAAGGGCAAGAGAGCCACCTATCGCCTGACCCTGTCGGACGATGTGGCGATTGCCCTGACGGACGAGGAAACACTGCTGGCGGACAAGGTGGAGGTGTTGGCGGATGTGGATTACGCTGGTGTGAGTGGCAGCGACGCAGCAGGCGATGAGGGGGCCGGCCAGGCGGGCGAGGCAGTGGCCTCTGACGGGGCGGCGAGTGAGGACGGTGCGCAAACTAGTGCTGATAGGGAGTTTGTGGAGATTTCCTGTGCGGGGCTGGTGCGGATTGACTTAGCCAAGCCGGAGAGCCGGTTGGTGGATGATGTGCCGGTAGGTGAGCGGGGTGAGCGTTTTGAGTTTCTGGCGACGGGTACGCCGGTTGAGGTGATACAAGGGGGCGAGGTGGCCCAGCAGGCGAATGTGATTTACTTGAATCGGGCGGCGGAGTTGATTCGGCTGGCCTCGACGGATGATGAATTGCCGGTAGTGTTGGCGTTGGATGCCGACCAGCGGGCCATTGCCCAGCGGCAAGTGGAGTTGCGCAAGGAAGTTACGGCTTCTGGCGAGCCGGGGCGGTTTCGGGCGACGTTGTCGGGGCCGGGGCAGATTTCGCTGCTGCCGGAACCCAATCGGCCGACCCGCATAGACTATGAGGACGCGATCGAGATATGTTTTGCCGAGCGGGTCGAGGCTGTCGACGCAGAGGCTAAACTCTTGCGAAAAAAGGCTTTAGGGGATTTAGTGTCTGGTGACACTGAAGAGGGTGGTGGGTTTGGCGATATTCTGAGCAAGTACGATCCCGAGTCGATTACCTTTACGAACGGTCTGGTGCTGACGGATCCGAACACCGATTTGCAGGCGAGGGATGGGAGGATTACGTTTTTTGCCCCGAAGAGTGTTGCGGAGGCGGCGGGGGGCCAGGATGCCGGTGCGGAGGATTCTGGTTCGGTGCGGATCAAGTCGCTGGAGCTGACGGACTGCAACGCGGTACTGGAGGAGACGGTGGTGCGTGCGGGGCGGCTAAAGAGCACGTTTGGGCTTGATCGTGAGGGGCGGGCGTATCCGGAGCACCTGACGGGACGGGAGGATGTGTATCTGGAGACGGCGGAGTTTGTGCTGGATGCGAAGGATCGTCTGGAGGCGGCGTTCGCTGCGGCTGATCCAGAGCGGCCGTCGCAGGTGGGGGCTGAACGGGAGGGTCAGGCCGGTGCGGCGGAGGCAGAGGACGGTAAGAGCAGTACGGCAAAGGGGTTATCGTTCGATCCGAACATGCTGCTCTGGGCATTGGCCGAGGGTGCGGACGACGGGGTGTCGATTACGGATAAGAGCAACGGGTATCGGGTGGCGGGGAGTCTGGCGACGTATGGTGAGGCACCGGGGACGGAGGTGGGGGCGGCGTTGCGGCGTCATGGGGTCGAGGAGGACGCGGGGCGTTTGTGGGTGATTCAGGGGGAGCCGGCGCGGGTGGCGGCGATGGAGCCGAACGCGATGTTTGAGGAGTTGGTGAGCGAGGAGATCATTGCAGCGGATCTGGGGGCGCAGCGGGTGCACATTCCCGGTGTGGGGGCGTTGACGGCCTATCTGCGTGAGGACCCGAGGGGGGCGGCGTTGGCGGAGCCGATGCCGGCGGCGATCAGCTGGCAGGGGGGGGCGGTGTACGATTTGGGGACGGGGGAGATTACGGTCAATGACGTGGTTATGAAGTTTGAGACGGAGACGGCGGGGTCTCGCTATGAGAATATGTTAAAGAGTCGACAGGTGGTGATTTTGCTGGCGGAGGCGGCAGGGCCAGAGGGGGCCGATGGGGCCAGCCAGCAGGAGCGGCGGGGCCGGCTGGTGGACTTCAGGGCGGAGGGGCCTGAGGTGCAGTTGGCGCGTAAGGAGTACGCGTTGGCGGATGATTCGTTGGTGAGTGCGTCGCAGTTGCGGGCGTCGAAGCTGACGTACGATCCGGCGGTGCAGGAGCTGGTGGCCGGGGGGCCGGGGTGGATGGAGCTGGTGAGTTACCCAGGGGGGGACACGTCGCGTGGTGAAGGAGACGATGCGGAGGAGAGGTCCGTGGCGGGGCGGCTGCGGGATATGGGGCCGACGATATCGGTGGTGCAGTTTGAGTCGCCGTTGCGGATGGCGCCTGCGGGGTCGGCTGAGGCGTCGGCAGGGGCGAGCCAGTACACGCTGGTGTCTGAGGGGTCGGTGACGGTGCGGCAGTTTCCTTTGTTGGATCCGAACAGTGTGACGGTGGAGACGCTGGCGGAGACGGCGGGATTCAAGCAGTTGTTGTGCGAGGCGTTGACGTTGACGTTGGAGCCGGGCGCGGAGGAGGCAGAGGCGGATGCGCTGGGCGTGTCGGGGCTACGTGCATTGGAGGCGAGCGGGGGGGTGTTTGGCGAGGTGGTGGGAGCGAGCGAGCGGGAGACGTTTAGTTTTTCGGGGGCGTCGGTGCGGTATGAGGCGGGCAGCGGCTGGTTGACCATAGAAGGGGGAGAGGGGCTGGGGGTGACGTTCAACCAGGTGCAGTGCGGTGCGGCGCGGGCTAATTTGCGGACGCGGGAGGTGGATATCAGGGAGATTGGGCCGAGCGTGGCGCCGGGGCTTTAGGGGAGTAGGGAAGTTATGGGTTATGAGTGAAGAGTTATGAATGAAGAGAAGGCCGGAGAGCGGAGGCACGAGGCGGGCAGGGGAAGAGTTGAGCACGGATTGCACGAATTTTCACGAAGTGACACGAATCAGGAGAAGGGTGGTGGGGTATGAGGGTGGAGGTGATTGGAGATGTGAGATTTCACAGGGTGGGAACGTGGGTGGTTGAGATTGGTGTGTTGGGGGGGCGTTTTGTTGTAGTGAGAGGAGAGAGTTTGCGTGGCGGAAGCACATGGTGATTTGGTAGAGGTTGGCGTGCATCCTGGATTTCCGCTTTGGCGGGAATGACAGAGGGGTGTCGCCTGGGGCGACAGTTTGTTAATCGCGGGCGAGACAGGCGAGGCATGAGAGACGGCGATATTGTGAGGGGAGTGGGTGAGGTTATGGTTGGGGCGGGGTTTTATCTTGTTTTTGTTGTTGTTCCCATGCGTTGACGAAGCGGGCGCCGTCGCGGGTGTAGGCGATGGTGGTGAGGACGGCGGCGGCGGCGGTGGCACCCCAGAGGGCGGCGACGATGTAGCGGAAGGCGGGTAGGAGTTTCATGACGTCGGGTGAGATGAGGATGGCGACGACCATGGAGAGTTGGAG